>NZ_JAGMUE010000066.1:0-107212 GCF_019049165.1 Streptomyces sp. AC627_RSS907 | reverse complement strand
GGAGAGGAGGGAGTAGAGCTGGACGAGGAGCCCGTAGGAGCGTGCGGCGGGGGTGGGCAGCCGGGCGGGCGCGATGATCAGGTGGGCCCGCGCGGTGCGGCCGTCGGGCGCGGTGGCGGTCAGGCGGTGCACTCCGGGCGGGAGCTGTCCGGCGTCGGTGCGGGTCTCGCCCTGCTCGGTGTCGACGCGCAGTCGGGTGCCCTCGGGGAGCGCGACGAGGGCCGCCGGTGTGCCGCCCTCGCTCCGGCCGACGACGGTGGGCGGCAGCAGGCGGTCGCGCAGCTCGCTCTCACGGGCGGTGCGCGCGGCCCGTAAGGCCCGCGGTGTGCTCGTGTCCACTCCGAGGGCGGCCAGGGCGAGGGTGACGGCGGTGGCCGAGGCCGTGACGGTGCGGCCCGGGGAGGGGCTGTAGGAGGTGGCGACGCCGTGCAGGGCGGCGAGCAGGGTCAGGTCCTCGGGCAGGTCCTCGATGGGGGGCTCGGCCGGCCGGGCAGCTGTCATCTACGACCTGACCTCTATGACCTCGTGGGTTCCGGGACGGCGAAGGAGGGACCGCCCTGCTCCGGCACGTCCGCCGTGAGTTCGGGCGAGGACTCGCTGGTCAGGGGTACGGCGTCGGCGAACGGCGACTCGCTGGTGAGGGGCTCGGCGTCGGGCAGCGGCGGTTCGCTGGTCAGCGGGGTCTCGGCGCAGCTGCCGGTGGCGCCGAAGACGCAGTAGTGCGGGGTGTCGGAGGCGGCGGAGGGCTCCGCCCACGGCGTGGACGGCTCCGCCACGCGTTTGGAAGGGGCCGGGAGCAGAAGGGGTGCCTGTGCAGCCACGGGGGTCTCCTTTGTCAAGCTTGGTTGATCTCTTTCGATCCTTGCCGAGCACGCTTGTGGCGGATTACGGCAGCCCTACCCAGTCCGCGCGAGGACAGACGCCCCTGGACCGACAACGTGACCCTGGTCACGCCTCACCTCCCCGAAACACACCTGAATCCGGCCAAAAAACCAACTAACCCGCTCACGGAGCGCCCAAACCGACCCACCGGCGCCGCCCTTCCCGGCGAACTCCGGTCCAGCTATTCACTCAGTACATGTACGTAGTGAATACTCAGGGTCCATGAGCACCCGTCACATCCTCCTGGGTCTGCTCGCCGCGGGGCCGAGCCACGGCTACGACCTGAAGCGGCGGCACGACGAACGCTTCCCGCAAGCCCGTCCGCTGGCCTACGGGCAGGTCTACACGACGCTTCAGCGCCTGGTCCGGGACGGTCTCGCGGAAATCGACGGCACCGCGTCGGACGGCGGTCCCGAACGGACTGCGTACCGCGCTACGGACGAGGGCGCGCGCGAACTGGCGCGCTGGGCGGGCGAGATCACGCCGCCCGCGCCCTTCGTGACCAACGAGATCTTCGCCAAGGTCGTCGTCTCGATCCTGACCGACGGTGACGCGAGCGCCTATCTGCTGGCCCAGCGCACCGCCCACATGGCGCGGATGCGGGAGCTCACGGCGGTCAAGACGGCCCCGGGCACGGACCTGACGACCGTCCTGTCGACCGACTACGCCCTCAACCACCTCGACGCCGACCTCCGCTGGATGACCACCACGGCGGCCCGGCTCACCACTCTGACCGCGGAGGTCCGCCCAGCATGATGAACGGGGACACGACCGAGCCGCTGCTCACGGCTCGCGAACTGGTCAAGGCGTACGGCAGGACCGAGGCCCTGCGCGGCGCCTCCGTCGAACTGCGGCCCGGCGAGATCCTCGCCCTGACCGGGGCCAGCGGCAGCGGGAAGTCGACGCTGCTGCACTGCCTGGCCGGGATCGTCCGGCCGGACGCCGGCTCGGTGACGTACGACGGTCAGCGGCTGGAGGAGCTGCCGGAGAAGCGGCTGAGCGAGCTGCGCCGTTCCGACTTCGGGGTGGTCTTCCAGTTCGGTCAGCTCATCCCGGAGCTGACGGCACTGGACAACGTGGCGCTGCCGCTGATGCTGGCGGGCACCGGCCGGGGCGAGGCGCAGGCGCGGGCCGGTGAGTGGCTGGAACGGTTCGGGGTGCGTGGCCAGGGGGAGCTACGGCCGGGCGAGATGAGCGGCGGGCAGGCACAGCGGACGGCGCTGGCCCGCGCGCTGGCCACCGGGCCGAAGGTGGTCCTCGCGGACGAGCCGGCCGGGGCGCTGGACTCGCTGGCGAGCGAACAGGTGATGACGGCGCTGACGCACACGGCCCGCGAGTCGGGGACCGCGGTGCTGCTGGTCACGCACGACGCCCAGGTGGCCGCGTACGCGGACCGCGAGGTCCAGTTGCGGGACGGTGCCGTGTCGACGCTGGGGGTGACCGCATGAGCGCGGCGCCCTCCCCGGCACGCCCCCCGGTCATGCCCCCGGTGAGGCCCTCGCTGCGGTCCGACGTGCTGCTGGCGCGGGAGCTGGTGCGCGGGTCGGACCGGCGGGAGTGGTGGCGGACCCTGCTCATCGCGGTGGGCGCGGCCCTCGCGACGGGCCTCGCGCTCGCGGCCGTCACGCTGGCGTCGGTGCGCGGCGGCCACACCGTGACCGTCTTCCACGGGCTGCTGAGCTCGCCCGGCACTCGTTCCGGGGTGATCGCCGGTCTTCTTCTGCTGCTGGTGCCGGTGCTGGCGTTCGTCGGCCAGTGCACGCGGATCGGTGCCGCGCACCGGGACAGGCGGCTGGCGGGGCTTCGGCTGGCCGGGGCGACGCCGTGGCAGGTGCGGCGGATCGCGGCGCTGGAGACCGGGCTCGCGTGCCTGCTCGGCTCGGCGGTGGCGACCGTCTTCTCGGTGCTCGTGCTGCTGTCCCCGGGGAGCAGGCCGCACGCGCTGACCTGGGCGGGCATCGCGCTGGTCGTCGTCGGCGTGCCGGTGCTGGGCGCGGTGGCGAGCGTGCTCGCACTGCGCCGGGTGGTGGTCTCACCGCTGGGCACGGTGCGCCGGGTGCGGCCGGGCACGGGACGGGGGCCGGGGTGGCTGTTCCTGGTCGCGCTGGCGCTGCTGGCGGTGGTGGCGCCGCTTGCCATGAGTGGCGGCACCATCGCGGGCAACCGGATCCACTGGCAGCGTCCGCTGGCCGTCTTCTGCCTCGTCATCGCGCTCGGCGCGGGCGCGGTGTGGCTGGCCGGGGCCACGGCCCGGGGCGTCGGGCGGCTGATCGCCGGGCAGGCCCGCACCGCGGCGCCCCTGATGGCGGCGGAACGGCTGCGCGATGATCCGTGGGCCCCGGCCCGTGTCCACGCCGCCGTTCTGCTGGTGACGGTCGCGGTGACGGCTTTCCTGTGCATCCGGCACACGTTCCTGGTCGAGTTGCGGTCCGACGAGCAGATCGGGGCCGACGTGGCGTACTACACCACCGGCCTGGACCTGACCGGTGCCGCGCTCCTCGTCGCCCTCGCGATCACCCTGGCGGGCCTCGCCGTGGGCACCGCGGAGTCCCTGACCACCCGCCGCCGGGCACTGGCCGTCCAGGTCGCCGTCGGCGTCCCGCGCGCGGTCCTGAACCGCGCCCTGCTCCTGGAGACCGCACTCCCCCTCGCACCCGCCCTGCTGCTGGCCGGCGCCGGAGGCCTGGCGATCGGCGTCCGGTACTCCTCCCTCGGCGGCGACGGCTCGGTCCCGTGGACGGCCCTGCTGGTCGCGCCCGCGGTGTACACGGCCTGCCTGCTGGCCGCGGTGACGGCCCTGCCCCTGCTGGGCCGCTCGGTACGGCCGGGGGAGCTGCGGTACGGGTGACGGCACCCGGCGCCGGGATGCCCGCACGTCGCACGCCCGCCGGCGACCGTGCCGGATGATGTCCCGCTGCTGCGGGGTCCAGGGCGGGGGCCGTACTGAAAGGCGTGAGCAGTCGGCGGGGAACTGTCATATTGGCGCTCGGATGAGCGGCTCGAGGACAGTGGGGGCGGGAGTGCTCACGGTTTTGGGGCGGTGTGCGGGGGGGCTGGGGGAGCCGCCTGTACGCAGGCGTCCGGCCCGGGAACGAACGAACGGCCAAAGGAAACACATGACGTCACTGCCGCATCGGCTGCTCCAGGCGCTCGACCGGTTCAACGCCGCCCATCCCTGGGACCACAACGCCCACTACCACCGATGGATCCTGCGGCAGCTTCCCGGCCGCCTCGGCAGGGCGCTGGACATCGGCTCCGGCAGCGGCGACCTGGCCCGGCTCCTGGCCACGCGCGCCGACGAGGTCCGGGGAATCGACTCCGACCCGGTGATCACCGACCAGGCGCGGCGGCTGACACCTCCGACGACCCCGGTGACCTTCACGGTCGCCGAGGCTCCGACCGGTGTCCCCACCGGGCCCTACGACGTCATCACGTGCGTCGCCACGCTCCACCACCTGCCGTTCGCCGAGACGCTCCACGTCCTCCGGCGGCACCTGGCCCCGGGAGGCACCCTGGTGGTCGTCGGCCTCTACCGGGCCGACACCGCCGTGGACCATCTCCTCGGCGCGGTGGCCGCCCCGCTGAACGCCGCCGCCGGGTGGCTGAAGAACAGGGGCAGGAGCGCGCCCCGTCCGCTCTCCATGACGGCCCCGACCCGACCCGCGGGCATGACCTTCACCGAGATCGCCGACGAGGCCCGCGACGCCCTGCCCGGCGCGCGGTTGCGCCGTCGGCTGTTCTGGCGCTACACGCTCGTATGGCGTCGCCGTTGAGGGCGGAGGGAGCCAGTGGCCCCCTTCGGCGCGGCGGGCCGCCCGTGCCGAAGGGGCACCGTCGCGGTGGCCTCCGGGACCCTCACGCGGATCACCGGCCCAACGCCCTCGTGAACGCCGCCCAGGCCTGCGGCGCGAGACGGAGTATCGGGCCGCCGCCCGGACCCTTGGAGTCGCGCACGGCCACGATGCGGGGGATGTTGCGGGCGACCTCGACGCACTCGCCGCTTCCACTGCTGTAGCTGGACTTCACGAACACGAAGCCGTTCATCAATGCATGCCCTCGCTGATGCTCTCGATCAATCCGAGCGAGTCCTTGGGAGCCAGGCTCAGCCGTGCGGTGCGGTCGAAGAAGGCGCTGTAGGTGGCGCTTTCGACCGTGTCTTCGACCCACACGGTAGCCGCGATGGTGTCGACGTGGACCACGTCCACGGACTCAGGCTCGGTGAACGAGACAATGCTGAAGGCGCCGGCCATGCAAGCGTGCCCGCCCGCGCGGAAAGGCAGCACCTGGAGCCGCACGTTCGGAAGCTGAGCCAGTTCAAGGATGTGCCGCAACTGCGAGCGCATCACGTCCGGCCCACCGACCTGTTGCCGCAACGCCGCCTCCCAGATGACCGCGTACAGCTGGAGCGGCTCGCTCCCCTCGAGGCGCTCCTGGCGCTTCTTACGGACCTCGACGACACCTTCGATCTCGTCAGGGTCCGACCAGACGCCTTCGCTGACCACGAGCGCCCTCGTGTACTCGGGCGTCTGCAACAGGCCGGGGACGAAGGCCTGCTGCCACGTGCGCACCTGACTGGC
The DNA here is from genome assembly GCF_019049165.1 of Streptomyces sp. AC627_RSS907. NCBI lineage: Bacteria > Bacillati > Actinomycetota > Actinomycetes > Kitasatosporales > Streptomycetaceae > Streptomyces > Streptomyces sp. AC627_RSS907. The sequence goes on along the minus strand of NZ_JAGMUE010000066.1, from coordinate 101,753 downwards.
CACGTCCTCCATGGAGATGTACTCCGCGACCGCTTCGGCCTGCGGCGACTGCCGCCACCACCCCTTCGCCTTGCGGCGCTCCCGGTCCAGCCGGGCGAGGCCGAGCAGCCGGGCCACCATCCTGTCGTCGCGCACCTCGTAGAAGTCGCACAGCGCGCGGATGTCCGGGTCCCGCATGGGAACCCAGCCGCGTTCCATCTTCACGACCTTCGTCGCGGTCGCGGAGATGGCGCCCGCCGCCTGCTGCTGCGTCTTGCCCGAGTCGTCTCGCAGCCGCAGCAGTTCAGCACCCAGCTTGCGCCCGAGAACCGTCGAGACCCGGTTGCCTGCCGCTTGAGTTGATCGCGTCACGGGCACAGTGTGTCCGCCGATCCGCAACAGAGTCCAACTCTGGGGAATAACTTCCCCGAACAGATTGCTCCGGGATCTCTCGGCTCGCTACCGTGGGTGTCCAGCCGCTCACTCCGCGGCCCCGCCCGACGGCGGAAGCGCACCGCCCTGCCCTCGCGCAGGTGCGGCAGAGACACCGCCGTCCGTACCAGGAGACGGACCCTCCATGACCGAACCGGAACCCTGCCTGGACACCGAGACCGGACCGCCCCTCCACGAGGACCGCCTCGACTACACCCCCACCCAGCGCAGCGTCCCCCTCGCCCGGCGCCGAGCCGCGCGGCTCGTCACCGAATGGGGGCAGCCGGGCGTCGCCGGGGACGTCGCCCTCGTCGTGTCGGAGCTGATGACCAACGCCCTGCTGCACGGCAGCCTCCGGGGCCGGCTCATCCGCGTACGCGTCAGCCTCGGTCAGCGCGTCCTGCGCGTGGAGGTGACCGACCCGCGCGGTGAGCGGTTGCCGAGCCCGCGCGCCGCCGGGGACGCGGCCGAGCAGTTCGGGCGGGGACTGGTGCTGGTCGGGGCGCTGGCCGCGCGGTGGGGCTGGGAGCCGCGGACCGTCGGCAAGACCGTGTACGCCGAATGGGATGTCCCCGCCCGCCAGGCCGTTCTCCCCTACGCTGGCCACGCGGACCCCCGCAGACCCGGAGGAGCCCCGTGAGCGTGACCGCCGACAGGCCCCGGGCCCACCCGCGTCCGCATGCAGCGGCGCCCGGAGCTGTGGTTCGACTCCCACCAGGGCCTCGTCGTCGACGACCTACCGCGGAGGCCGGGCCCGACCCGACGGCTCCCCCACCCCCAGCCATGCCTTCGCCGGCGCGGGCGAACGGGCCGACGCCGCCCCCGTCCCCACGGTCGTCGAGGTCACGTCGTACGACAAGCCCCGTGCGTACGCCGAGACCGGTGTCCCGGTCCCCCTGCTGATCGACCGGGACACCTGCGAGGTCAGGGTGCACAGCCGGCCGGACGGCGGACGGTACGAGACCGTGCGGACGCTGCCCTTCGGCAAGGAGGTCGTCCTGCCCGAGCCGGTGGGGATCACCCTGAACACCCCTCCGTGAAGGCGTGAACACTTCGGCCCGGAGTGTTCACGCCATCCGACGGGCCCCCGCGGCGCCCGCACGCGAAGGCCCGGACCGTCAGGCGGAAATGCCGTCGATCCGGGCCATGGCGTCGTCCGCGCCGTACGGCTGCAAGTACGGCAACCAGCGCGGGTCCCGGTGGCCCGTGCCGATGATGCGCCAGGCCAGACCGGTGGGCGGGGCGGGTTTGTGGCGCAGGCGCCAGCCCAGCTCGACCAGGTGCCGGTCGGCCTTGACGTGGTTGCAGCGGCGGCAGGACGCCACCACGTTGTCCCACACGTGCAGGCCCCCGCGGCTGCGCGGGATGACGTGGTCGACGCTGGTGGCGACGCCACCGCAGTACATGCACCGGCCTCCGTCACGGGCGAAGAGCGCCCGGCGGGTGAGCGGGACGGGCCCCCGGTAGGGAACCCGCACGAATCGCTTGAGCCGGACCACGCTGGGTGCGGGCACGGTGATGGTCGCGCTGTGCAGATGGGCGCCGGACTCCTCAAGGCATACGGCCTTGTTCTCGAGGACGAGGACGAGCGCGCGGCGGAGCGGTACGACGCCGAGTGGCTCGTACGACGCGTTGAGAACCAGGACATGCGGCACGGATGCCTCCTTGTACGCCGGCGGCGCGTGGCTCGCGCCGGGACGATCCGTAGTCAGTCTCCCCTCATGCCTGGTGGAAGCGCCACCATGTGCCGGTAACGGGCTGGGAGTGTTTTCGACCACACGGGATGCATCCCCATGACCGTGACCAGTTCAAGCGCGGGTGAGCCCCCTCTCTCTCGCGCACTTCGCGCCGTTCCCTCCTCGGTGCCCCGTTAGTGTGGTGGTTCTGCCCGTTCCGGTGACGTTTCCGTGACCTCGGACCGGACCACGGACCCCGTCCCGGTCCCGCCGGGACCGTCCGCGCCGGGACCGTCCGCGCCGGGACGGGCCGCCGTATCTGGAGGTATCCGCCGTGTCCCTGTCCGCCGCCGTCCTACGGGCCGCCGGTCCGTCGCCGTCCCCGTCCCCGTCGGAGTCGACGACCACCCCGGCGGTGCCCACGCTGCAGGATGCCCAGGAGAGCGCGACGAACGCCGCCGGCTGGGTCGAGGAGAACTGGTCGACGTGGCTCGCCATCGGGCTGCGGGTGCTGCTCATCGTGGTGATAGCGGCCGTGCTCAGAGCGGTGGTGCGGCGGGCGATCACCAAGCTCATAGACCGCATGAACCGCACGGTCGGGGCGGTCGACGGCACCGCGCTGGGCGGGCTGCTGGTCAACGCCGAACGGCGCCGCCAGCGCTCCCAGGCCATCGGCTCGGTCCTGCGTTCGATGGCCAGCTTCCTCATCCTGGGCACCGCGGCCCTGATGGTCCTCGGCACCTTCCAGATCAACCTGGCCCCGCTGCTGGCGTCCGCCGGTGTCGCGGGCGTGGCGATCGGCTTCGGCGCCCGCAACCTGGTCACCGACTTCCTCTCCGGCGTCTTCATGATCCTGGAGGACCAGTACGGCGTCGGCGACACCATCGACGCGGGGGTGGCCACCGGCGAGGTCATCGAGGTCGGGCTGCGGGTGACCAAGCTGCGGGGCGACAACGGTGAGATCTGGTACGTCCGCAACGGCGAGGTCAAGCGGATCGGCAACCTCTCCCAGGGCTGGTCGACGGCCGGCGTGGACGTGACCGTCCGCTCCGACGAGGACCTGGCCAAGGTGCGGGAGACCATCGACGCGGTCGCCGAGCGGATGAGCAAGGAGGAGCCCTGGAACGAGATGCTCTGGGGCCCGATCGAGGTGCTCGGCCTGGACTCCGTACTGCTCGACTCCATGGTGGTGCGGGTCTCCGCGAAGACCATGCCCGGCAAGTCCCTCACCGTCGAACGCGAGCTGCGCTGGCGCATCAAGCGCGCCTTCGACGCGGCCGACATCCCGATCGTCGGCGGTGCCACGGTCCCGGTGGACGACGCTCCGGCCCCCGACCCGGCCGCGGGCGTCGCACCCCCGTCGGCGTACGCGAGCACCGCGTCGCCGCAGTCCGCCGCGGCGTCCCCCATCACGCCGCCGAGCACCACGAAGTAGCGGCCGGCACCGGCACCCCGCCCCGCCGCCCCACACCGCACCCGCCCCCGAGGTGACGCGAGTCGTCACCTCGGGGGCGTTGTCTTGACGCCCGTCCCCCGGGGGCCTACGTTTCTCGGCCAAGCCCGACAGGAAACTTTCCTTACCATCATCGCCACCGGGGACACGCATGCCAGGAACCGCCGGTACACCCGGCACCCCGCGCGTCCTGCGCGCCATGAACGACCGGGCCGCCCTGGACCTGCTCCTGGAGCACGGGCCGCTGTCCCGCTCCCGGATCGGCGAGCTCACCGGCCTGTCGAAGCCGACCGCCTCCCAGCTGCTGGCCCGTCTGGAGGCGGCCGGGCTGGTGCTGGCCGGCGGCACCACGGAGGGCCGCCCGGGCCCGGGCGCCCGGCTGTACGAGGTGAACCCTGCCGCCGCGTACGCCGCGGGGCTGGACGTCACCCGGGACCGCGTCGTCGCCGCGGTCGCCGACGTCACCGGGCGCACGGTCGGCCGGCACGAACTGCCCACGCCGGTCCGGCGCCCCGCCGCCCCCGTCGTCCGGCAGGTCACCGACGCCCTCGACGGCGCGGTGAAGGCGGCCGGACTCGCCCCGGGCGACGTCCACCGCCTCGTCATCGGCACCCCGGGCGCCTTCGATCCGGGCACCGGGCGCCTGCGCTACGCCTCCCACCTGCCCGGCTGGCACTCCCCCACCCTGCTCGACGAGCTCGCCGCCGCCCTGCCGATGCCGGTCGGGTACGAGAACGACGTGAACCTCGTCGCCGTGGCCGAGCAGCGCCTGGGCGCGGCCCGGGGCCACGGGGACTTCGTGCTGCTGTGGAACCAGGAGGGCCTGGGTGCCGCCCTGGTCCTCGGCGGCCGGCTGCACCGCGGCTGGACCGGCGGCGCCGGTGAGGTCGGGTTCCTGCCCGTGCCGGGCGCCCCGCTGGTCCGCGAGGTCAGCCGCACGGGCAGCGGCGGCTTCCAGGAACTCGCCGGTTCCCAGGCCCTGGCGGGACTGGCCCGGGAGCTGGGCGTCCCCGCCGTGCCCCCGGGGCCGTACCCGCAGGCCGCCGCCGCCCTCCTCGCCCGCGCGGCGCGGGCCGACGACGCCCCGCACCGCCGGCTGCTCCAGGCCTACGCCACCCGCCTGGCCACCGGCCTCGCCTCCCTCGTCTCCGTGCTCGACCCCGAGCTGGTGGTCCTGAGCGGCACCTCGCTCACCGCCGGCGGAGAGGCGCTGCGCGCCCTGGTCCAGGACGAGCTGGAGGAACTGGCCGCCTCCCGTCCCCGGCTCGTCGTCGGTGACGTGACCGAGCACCCCGTCCTGCGCGGCGCGCTGGAGAGCGCGCTCGCGACCACCCGCGACGAGGTCTTCGACACCTCGCGCTGACCCCGCCCGCCCCGCAAGCACCCCCTGTCCAGCAAAGGGTTGATGACGACATGAAACTCACCGTGGTCGGCGGCGGTTCGACCTACACACCCGAACTCGTGGACGGCTTCGCCCGGTTGCGGGACACCCTGCCGGTCGAGGAACTGGTCCTCGTCGACCCGGCGGCGGACCGGCTGGAGCTGGTGGGCGGGCTGGCCCGCCGCATCTTCGCCAGGCAGGGGCACGACGGCCGCGTCGTCACCACCTCCGGCCTGGAGGCGGCCGTCGACGGCGCCGACGCGGTCCTGCTCCAGCTGCGCGTCGGCGGGCAGGCGGCCCGCGAGCAGGACGAGACCTGGCCGCTGGAGTGCGGCTGCGTCGGCCAGGAGACGACCGGCGCGGGCGGCCTGGCCAAGGCGCTGCGCACGGTGCCGGTGGTGCTGGACATCGCCGAGCGGGTCCGCCGGGCCAACCCGGACGCGTGGATCATCGACTTCACCAACCCGGTGGGCATCGTGACCCGCGCCCTGCTCCGGGCCGGGCACCGGGCGGTCGGTCTGTGCAACGTGGCGATCGGGTTGCAGCGCAAGTTCGCCGCGCTGCTGGGGGTGGCACCCGCCGACGTCCACCTGGACCACGTGGGCCTCAACCACCTCACCTGGGAGACCGGCGTCCGCCTCGGCGGCCCCCGGGGCGAGGACGTCCTGCCCCGGCTGCTGGCCGAGCACGGGGACGCCGTCGCCGCCGACCTCCGCCTGCCCCGGCCCCTGCTGGACCGCCTCGGTGTCGTCCCCTCCTACTACCTGCGCTACTACTACGCCCACGACCAGGTCGTGGACGAACTGCGCACCAAGCCCTCCCGGGCCGCCGAGGTGGCGGAGATGGAGCGGCGGCTGCTCGGGATGTACGGCGATCCGGCCCTGGACGAGAAGCCCGCCCTGCTGGCGAAGCGGGGCGGCGCCTACTACTCGGAGGCGGCCGTCGACCTGGCCGCCGCCCTGCTCGGCGGCGCGGGCTCCCCGTACCAGGTGGTGAACACCTTCAACCGGGGCACGCTCCCCTTCCTCCCCGACGACGCGGTGATCGAGGTACCGGCGGCGGTGGACGGCGAGGGCGCGGCTCCCCTGCCCGTACCGGCCGTGGACCCGCTGTACGCGGGGCTGATGGCGAGCGTGACCGCGTACGAGGACCTGGCCCTGGACGCGGCCCTGCGCGGCGGCCGGGACCGGGTGTTCCGCGCCCTGCTCGCCCACCCCCTGGTCGGCCAGTACGCGTACGCCGAGCAGCTCACCGACCGGCTGCTCGCACACAACCGGGAGCACCTGGCGTGGGCCTGACCGCACACGTCCTCGCCGTCGACGCGGGGAACAGCAAGACCGACGTGGCGGTCGTGACGGCCGGCGGGGAGGTCCTCGCCACCGCCCGCGGCGGTGGATTCCGTCCGCCCGCGGTCGGTGTCGAGCGGGCGGTGGACGCCCTCGCCGACACGGTGGCGCGGGCCTTCGCGGCGGCCGGTGTCACCTCCGTCGACCACGTCTCGGCGTGCCTGGCCAACGCCGACCTGCCCGTGGAGGAGGAACAGCTGGCCGCCGCGCTGCACGCGCGTGCGTGGGGCGGCAGTGTGGAGGTGCGCAACGACACGTTCGCGATCCTGCGGGCGGGTGTGTCCGAGCCGCGCGGGGTCGCCGTCGTCTGCGGGGCCGGGATCAACTGCGTGGGCATGCGTCCCGACGGCCGCACCGCCCGCTTCCCCGCCCTCGGACGCCTCTCCGGTGACTGGGGCGGCGGCTGGGGGCTGGCCGAGGAGGCGCTGTGGCACGCGGCCCGGGCGGAGGACGGGCGCGGGGAGCCCACGGAACTCGCCCGCACCCTGCCGGCCCACTTCGGGCTCGGCTCGGTGCACGCCCTCGTCGAGGCCCTGCACCTGCGGCACATCGAGCCCGCCCGGCGCCACGAGATGACCCCCGTGCTGTTCGCCACGGCCGAGGACGGCGACCCGCCGGCGCGCTCGATCGTCGACCGGCAGGCCGACGAGGTGGTGGCCATGGCCACGGTCGCGCTGACCCGGCTGGACCTGCTGGCCGAGGAGACGCCGGTCCTGCTGGGCGGCAGCGTCCTGGCCGCACGGCACCCGCGACTCGACACCCGGGTACGGGAGCTGCTGGCGGCCCGCGCCCCCAGGGCCGTACCGCAGGTCGTGACCGCGCGGCCGGTACTGGGCGCGGTGCTGCTGGGGCTGGACCGGACGGGAGCGCCCGAGGGGGCCCGGGACCGGGCGCGGGCGTACTTCGCCGGGTGAGACCACACGGGGCAGCGCCGGGCGAAGCCGGGTGAGACCACACGGGGCGGGCGCCGGGCGAAGCCGGGTGAGGGAACCGGACCGGTTCCGGTGGCGTATTCATGGGCAGGGGTGGTGCGTTACACCTGGGTCGCAACAAGATCGGGTGAAGGCCGGTGCGAATGCCGTTGCGGGCAGGGATACTTGCGGCGACGGATGACCATGGGGGAGGTCGGCAGTGACTCAGCCGCCGAAGGGCAGCGCGGCGCCGCCGCCGGGTGCGGGCGTGCCCGCACCGCCCGCCGCACCGCCGGGGTCCCGGCAGGTTCCCGGGCCGCGGTCGGGCGGCGGCGCTCCCGACGGATCCCCGCCCCCGCCCGCGGCGCCCCGCCGCACCGCCTTCGCCGAGGGCGTGGACCGGCTGCGGGCGTCGGCGGTCACCGAGCCCGGGCGGCTGCGCCTCATCGGCGCACTGCTCGCCGCGCTCGTCATCGCCTTCGGCGCCGTCACCGCCTGGCAGATGAACCAGCGCTCCACCGCGGCCGACGACGTGCTGCACCGCAGCCAGCCGCTCAGCTCCGCCGCGGCCGAGATCTACCGCTCCCTCGCCGAGGCCAACACCGCGGCCTCCAGCGGCTACCTCGCCGGCGGCCAGGAGACGCAGGACTCCCGCGACCAGTACGACCAGGGCATCCGTACCGCCGCCGAGGGACTCGTGAAGGCCGCCGCCGACTCCGACGCCGGCTCCTCCGCCACGGCGACCATCACCAAGCTCAACCGCCTGCTGCCCCAGTACAAGGGGCTGGTCGAGCGCGCCCGCACCTACAACCGGCAGGGCTACCCGGTCGGCGGCGCCTATCTGCGCTACGCCAACGAGAAGATGCAGAAGGAGATGCTCCCGGCCGCGGAGGACCTCTACGAGAAGGAGAACCAGCGGCTGAGCGCCGACTACGGCGACGCCAAGCCCTACCCCTGGGCGGCGATGGGCCTCGGTGTCCTCGCGCTCGCCACACTGGGCTGGGCCCAGTACCGCGACTACCGGCGCACCAACCGCGTCCTGAACCAGGGCCTGGTCGCCGCCACGACCGCCACCACGATCGTCCTGCTCTGGCTGGTCGTCGGCCACGGCGTCGCCCGGTCGAACCTGACCGACTCCTACGAGCACGGCGTGCGCTCCCTGAACGCCCTGACCGATGCCCGCATCGCCTCCCTCAAGGCCCGGGGCAACGAGACCCTCACGCTGGTGGCGCGCGGCGCGGAGACCATGGAGGTGCGCGGGGAGAAGCACGACGCCTACGACGTGGCCTTCGACACGAACATGGACACGCTCGGCAAAAGCCTGGCCGAGGCGGAACGGCTCGCGGACGACGAGGCGGGCAGGCAGCCCGTCCGCGCGGCGAACGGCGACATGGCGGAGTGGGACGATCGTCACACGTCGGCCCGTGAGCAGGACGACAACGGCAACTACCAGCAGGCACTGGACCTGGTCATCGGCGGCGAGGGTGCCACGGTCGAGTACTTCGACGACGTCGACGACGCACTCGCCACCGCGCTCGCCCACGAGAGGGATGAGTTCAAGAAGGCGGCGGCCGACGGTCTCGGCGCGATGAGGTACCTGCCCGAGGGCGGCGGTGCCCTGGCGGTGCTGGGCGCGGCCGTCGCGCTGCTGGGCATCGGCCGCAGGCTGTCGGAGTACCGGTGAGACGGGGTGAGGACCCGGTGGCCCGGTGGGAAGGGGAACCCGTGAAAGGGGGCGTGAGGATGCGTGCACAACGGTTTCGAACCGGTCTGAGGGGCTGGGGCGGTGTGGGAGCGATGGCGTTCGCCTGCACCCTCGCGGTGCTGTTCGCCCTGCTCCTGCCGATGGTCCGCTCGCACGGCGAGGGCGGTGGCGCGGACAGCGGCGGCCACGGCGTCGCCCGGGGCAGCCAGGCGCGGGCCGCGCAGGAGTGCACGGCCCCGGAGAATCAGACCCTGTCCCCGGACGCCGCCGACGGCCCCACCATCCGGGAGATCCAGAACCGTGAGGGCGAGAAGCGCAAGCTGATCGTCGGCGTCGACCAGAACAGCTACCGCTGGGGCTACCGCGACCCGAACAAGGCCGGTGACGCGAAGCTGGAGGGCTTCGACATCGACCTCGTGCGCCGCATCGCCGAGGACATCCTCGGCAACAAGAACGCCGTGCAGTTCAAGGCGATCCCCACCAACCAGCGCGAGGACGCGGTCAAGGAGAACCGGGTCGACATGGTGGTCCGCACCATGACCATCACCTGCGACCGCCTCGACAAGGTCGCCTTCTCCGCCCCGTACTTCAGGACCGGCCAGCAGGTGCTGGCGCCCGCGTCCTCGTCGATCACCGGCTACAACGACACCCTGGCCGGCAAGCGGATCTGCACGGCGGCGAGTTCGACGGCGCTCAGCACCCTGCGGCAGGACCAGAAGGACGGCAGGCTGGCCGCCGACGCCGATCTCAGCACCACCGTGCCCAACCAACTGGACTGCCTGGTCCGGCTCCAGCTGGGCGAGGTCGACGCGGTGGTCACCGACGGCGCGCTCGCCGCGAGCCAGGCCGCGCAGGACCCCACGGTCAAGCTGAAGGGCGAAGACTTCACCACCGAGTACTACGGCGTGGCGATGAAGAAGGACGCCGACGATCTGGTACGCCGGGTCAACCAGATCCTCGTGGAATGGCGCGCGGACGAGACCGACGGCTGGCAGCGCTCGTACCAGGAGTGGCTGTCGCCGACCATGGGCAGCGACTGGACGAAGTTCGCGCCGCCGAAACCGCAGTACCTGCGCGAGAGCTGAACGACCGCCGCACCGCGGAAGAAGAGCACGCACGAGTTTGTGACAGCGAAAGGTGATCGATGGGCGACACGGCATCCACCGGGCCGGTGATGGACCGGGACGAGGTGGACCGTGCGCTGGCGCGGCTCGGCGCGGAGCACGAGGCGATCGAGACCTCGCTCCTCGCCCTCCAGGACCACGCGGGCCGCAGACTCCTCGAAGGCGCCGAGCTCACGGGCGTGACCAGTGAGCGCTGGGCCGCCGCGGAGGCGTCGATCACGCTGCTGTGGGCCTACTTCGACGCGTACACGGGTGCGTTGCGCACGGCGCGGGAGATCCGCTCCCGGCGCCGCTGGTCCAGCCGCGAGGACCTGGTGGAGCTGACGGAGCTGCTGAGCGGCGAGGCGGTCACCGTGGCCGGCAGCGCCGCCGCCACCGCGGGCGCGCCCACCCTGCACGGCGGCCCCGGCCGGCTCAGCGAACGGTACTCGCTGTCGACGCTGGTGGAGCGGATGAACCAGCTGTACGCCACCTCCCTCGACATGGTGGTCGCCGCCGACGCGGTGTGGTCGGCGCTGCCCGCCCGGATCGATCTGCTCGCCGCCGAGCTCCAGCGCACCCGCAAGCTCGCTCACTCCGTGGGCGTCCGTCCCGGCGAGCACCCGGCCGGCGACGACCTGGAGCGCATCACCCGCACCCTGACGAAGCTGCGCGAGCAGGTCGTGTCCGACCCGCTGGCCTTCTGGCGGCCCGCGGAGGGCAGCTCGGCGCCGGGCGGTGGCCGGCCGGACACGACGGTGTACGACCGGGAGGCGCGCGCGCTGGAGGACGTGCGCCGCGAGATCGACGCCGTACTGGCCGTCCGCCAGGACGCCGAGCAGCGGATCGTACGGCTGCGGGACGTGCTCTCCCGCGCGGACCGCACGCTCGCCGAGGCCCGCACGGCGCGCGGCGAGGTGCTGGCGAAGATCGCCGCGACGGAGGTGCCGGTCGTCAGCGGGCCGCCGATCGTGCTGCAGGAGCAACTGGCGGCGGCCGCCGAGTACCGCAGGCACGCCCAGTGGCACCGTCTGTCCCCGCTCCTGGAGTCCCTGGAGGAGAAGGCGGAGGACGAACTGCAGCGCGCCCGCGAGTCGTTGACGGCGGTCACCGCACCGCTCGCCATCCGCGCCGAGCTGCGCGGCCGGCTGGACGCGTACAAGGCGAAGGTGGCGCGGCTCGGTTTCGCCGAGGACCCCGAGCTGGTCGAGAAGTACGAGAAGGCACGCCGGATGCTGTGGAGCGCGCCCTGTGACCTGCGCGTCGCCGAGCAGGCCGTGCTGCGCTACCAGCATGCGGCGGCCGAGCTGCTCGGCTCCGCCCCGCGCGTGCCCGGGCAGGGCGGGCCGGTGGACCGTACGGGGCCCGGCGCTTGAGTGACGAGGGGGAGGCAGCGCTCATGAGCGAGGCACAGCGGACGTGTCAGCGTCCCGGCTGCGGCGGGGCCTACGAGGACGTGGGCGGCGGCGAGCTGTACTGCGACACGTGCGGTCTCGCGCCGGTCGTCGCCTCCAACGGCATGGTGGGCTCGACGCCCACCGGCATCACCGGTGGCGGCAGGGGCTCGCGCGGGTCCCGCGGTTCGTCCGGCAGCGGGAGTTCACGCTCCGGCGTCCGCGGCTCGGGTACGTCGTCGCAGTCGTCGAAGTCCCGGCGCTCGGTGTCGGGGCGGCTGTCGCGGTCGGTGTCGGGCCGGTCGACGAGCCGTTCGGTGTCGGTGCGCAGCTCGGGTTCCCCCGCCGGTTCCTCCGGGCGCGGGCGGCTCGGCGCCGGCCTGGTCGAGGTCCCCGCGATCCCTCGGCCCGACCCGCGCGCGATGGTCCTGGACAACCCCGAGGTGCCGGAGCGGAAGCGGTTCTGCTCGCGCTCGGACTGCGGGGCGCCGGTGGGGCGCGCACGCGGGGCGCGGCCGGGGCGCACGGAGGGCTTCTGCACCAAGTGCGGCCACCCGTACTCGTTCGTGCCCAAGCTGAAGGCCGGGGACGTCGTGCACGGCCAGTACGAGGTGGTGGGCTGCCTCGCGCACGGCGGGCTCGGCTGGATCTACCTCGCCGTCGACCGGGCGGTCTCCGACCGGTGGGTGGTCCTCAAGGGTCTGCTGGACACCGGCGACCAGGACGCGATGGCGGCGGCGATCTCCGAGCGGCGCTTCCTCGCCGAGATCGAGCACGCCAACATCGTGCGGATCTACAACTTCGTCGAACACCTCGATCAGCGCACCGGCTCCCTCGACGGCTACATCGTGATGGAGTACGTCGGCGGCAAGTCGCTGAAGGAGATCGCCAACGGGCGGCGCTCCCCGGAGGGCAGACGTGACCCGCTGCCGGTCGAACAGGCCTGCGCGTACGGCATCGAGGCACTGGAGGCCCTCGGCCACCTGCACAGCCGCAAGCTGCTGTACTGCGACTTCAAGGTCGACAACGCCATCCAGACCGAGGACCAGCTCAAGCTGATCGACATGGGCGCGGTGCGCCGGATGGACGACGAAGAGTCGGCCATCTACGGCACGGTGGGCTACCAGGCGCCCGAGGTCGCCGACGTCGGCCCGTCGGTGGCGTCCGACCTGTACACCGTCGGCCGCACCCTCGCCGTGCTGACGTTCGACTTCCAGGGTTACACCACCGTCTACGCCGACTCCCTGCCGGACCCGGACACCATCGAGGTCTTCCGGCAGTACGAGTCGTTCTACCGGCTGCTGGTGCGGGCCACCGACCCCGATCCGGCGCGCCGGTTCGCCTCCGCTCAGGAGATGGCGGAGCAGCTGACGGGCGTGCTGCGCGAGGTGGTCTCGGTCCAGACGGGCCGCGCCCGGCCGGCCGTGTCCACGCTGTTCGGGCCCGAGGTGAGGGTGACGGACACGGAGCTGTTCCCCCGGCTGGACGGCGAGGTGTCGTGGCTGGGCGCGCGGGCACCCCGTGGGCGGCGGCGCGGAGCCGGGCCCGCGGCGGGCGCTCCGCCGGGCGGGACGGGCGCGCTGCCGGGCGGGGCGGGCGCGGGTCCCGCGTCGTCGCCGGGCGTGACGGGGCCGGCCGTGGGAGCCCCGGGCGGGACGGCCACGGCCGCGGGACCGGGGGGCGGGATCGGCACGGCCGCCGGACCGGGCGGCGGGACGGGCCCGGGCGGCCGGTCCGCCGGTGGGCCCGGCGCGGGTGTGGGCGCCTCCCACGGAACGGGCACGGGTGCCGGAGCGCACGGCGGTCCTGGTGCCGGCGCTGGACCGGCCGGCGGGACGGGCGCGGGTGTCGCGCCGGCCGGCGGACCGGGGACGGGTGCCGGAGCGTACGGCGGACCGGGCGCGGGTGGTGGCGTGGCCGGCGTGAGGTCGCCGGGTGCCGTGCGCGCGGTCGGCGGGCTCGGCGGCGGGCTCCCCGGGCTGGTCAGGCCGACCGACGCACCCACCGCCGCCCTGGCCCTGCCGGTCCCCCGGGTCGACGCCGACGACCCCAACGCGGGCTTCCTGGCGGGCCTCATGGCGTCCGCACCGGGTGACTTGCTGACCGCGCTGGCCGCCGCGCCCGCGCCGTCCACCGAGACCCGGCTGCGGCAGATCCGGGCCCGGCTGGAGAGCGGCGACGCGCCCGGCGCGCTGGAGACCCTGGAGACGCTGGAGGGTGAGCGCCCCGACGACTGGCGGGTGGTCTGGTACCGGGGGCTGGCCGCGCTGGTGACCGGTGACCACGAGGACGCCGCGCTGGCCTTCGACGCGATCTACGACGCCTTCCCGGGCGAGATCGCGCCCAAGCTGGCGCTCGGCCTGTGCGCGGAGGTGCTGGGCCAGCTCGACAACGCCGCCGAGTACTACCGCCTGGTGTGGTCGTCCGACCCGAGCCATGTGAGCGCCGCTTTCGGGCTGGCCCGGGTCCAGCTCGCGGGCGGCGACCGGACCGGTGCCGTACGGACGCTGGAGTCGGTGCCGGAGTCGTCCATCCACTACACCGGCGCGCGCGTGGCGGCCGTACGGGCACGGCTGCGGCAACGCACCGCGACCGCGGGCGACGTGGTGTTCCTGGACGATCTCGTCGCCGCGGCGCGGCAGGTCGAGGCATTGGACGTGTACGGTCTGGATCCGGCGCGGCGCGAGCAGCTGTCGGCCGAGGTCCTCGGCTGCGCGCTGGACTGGGTACTCTCCGGAGGTCGGGGTTCCGTCCCACCCGCCGCCGGGGGACGGACGCTGCTCGGCAGCGGCCTGGACGAACGCGGTCTGCGCTTCGGGCTGGAGCGTTCGTACCGCACGCTGGCCCGGCTGGCGCAGGGCGGCGAGGAAAGGATCGACCTGGTGGAACGTGCCAATCGTTACCGCCCCCGGACGTGGGTGTAGTTGATGTCGCAGATGCCCCAGCAGGCCGCTGTGTCGAAGTGCCCGAGCTGCGAGGAACCTCTCGAGTCGGGCGACCGTTTCTGCGGTGCGTGCGGATACGACCTGTCCGCCGTGCCCGCGCGGCCCGTGGACAGCCCGACGATCGCCGTCAACGGCGCGGCGCCCGCGAGGGAGTCGACGCCGGACGGCGTGGACTGGCCCGTGGCCCGGGACTCGGACGGCCACGGCCACCCCGCCCCGGTGCACGCGGCGGCCGAGCTGCCCGGCACCGACTCGGGAGGCTCCCCGCTGCCGTCGGCGCCACCGCCCGCGGCACCGTCGGCGTCACCGGAGTCATCCGCGCCGGGCGTACGGTTCGACCACCCCGGCCGGCCACAGGAGCCCGACGAGTACCCGCTGCAGGCACCCGACCCGAGGCGGGCCGCCGAGCCGTTCGCACCCGCGGCGCCCGCGTCCGTGCCGGCCGCCGGCGACAAGGTCTGCGTGGCCTGCCGCGCCGGCCGGGTCGACGGCGACGGGTACTGCGAGAACTGCGGCCACGCCCAGCCCCGTGAACGCGACCACATGGAGCAGGAGTCCGGCCCCGTCGCCGCGGTCAGCGACCGCGGCCTGCGCCACCACCGCAACGAGGACGCGTTCTCCGTCGGCTGCACCGCGCTGCCCGACGGGGCGCCCGCGACCATGGCGATCGTCTGCGACGGCGTGTCCTCCGCGACGCGCCCCGACGACGCCTCGCTCGCCGCGTCCCGGGCGGCCGGCGAGTCGCTGCTGACCGCACTGCCGCGCGGCACGCATCCGCAACAGGCCATGCACGACGCCATCGTCGCCGCCGCGCACGCCGTCAACGCGCTGGCCGAGGAGCCCGCCACGGCCCGCGAACAGGCCCCGCACCAGAACGCCCCCGCCTGCACCCTGGTCGGTGCCGTGGTGACCGCGGGCCTGCTGGTCGTCGGCTGGGTCGGCGACAGCCGTGTCTACTGGGTGCCGGTCGACCGGAGCACCCCGCCCGCCCGGCTCACCGAGGACGACTCGTGGGCCGCGCAGATGGTCGCCGCCGGTCTGATGAGCGAGGCCGAGGCGTACGCCGACGAGCGCGCCCACGCGATCACCGGCTGGCTCGGCGCCGACGCGTACGAACTGGAGCCGCACACCGCGTCGTTCAAGCCGGACCGCCCCGGCGTGGTCGTGGTCTGCACGGACGGCCTGTGGAACTACGCGGAGTCCGCGGAGGAGATGGCCGAGGCCGTACCCCTCGACGCCGCCGCGCGCCCGCTGCACAGCGCCCGCGTCCTGGTCGGCCACGCCCTGGACGGCGGGGGCCACGACAACGTAACAGTGGCGCTCCTGCCGTTCCCCGCCCCGTCGCAGGGGGCAGGATCGGCCTGAGGCCGTTTCGTGACGTCTTGGCGTCTTGGCGTCGTGGTGTCGTGGTGTCGTGGCGTCGTGGTCGAGCACGGCTCAGTACGGCTCGGGCACGGCTCGGCACGCACACGGGGCGGTCTCGCGGGCCGCAGGGGGCGGTCCGCGCCCGTAGCCATCACCCCACGATCGTGGGGACGTAGAGGGGGATGCGACCCGGCATGGCCAACTTCTCGAAGTCGAACGTGCCTCAGTTCTCGGTGGACGTCTACCAGAACGAGTACCTGCCCGAGGGCGGAGTCGAGGTCAACGCCATCGTGACGGTCACCGCGACCGGCGGCGGCACGGTCGGGAGCGCGGTCGCCGCGCCCCACCTGTACTCACCGGGCCAGGGCCCGTCCGCGGCGGTGGCGCTCATGGTCGACTGCTCGGGCTCGATGGACTACCCGCCGACCAAGATGCGCAACGCCCGGGACGCCACGGCCGCCGCGATCGACACCCTGCGCGACGGTGTGCACTTCGCCGTGGTCGGCGGCACCCACGTGGCCCAGGAGGTCTACCCGGGCGTCGGGCGGCTCGCGGTCGCCGACGCCACCACCCGGGCACAGGCCAAGCAGGCCCTGCGCAAGCTGAGCGCGGGCGGCGGCACCGCCATCGGCACCTGGCTCCGGCTGGCCGACCGCCTGCTGTCGTCGGCGGACGTCGCCATCCGGCACGGCATCCTGCTCACCGACGGCCGCAACGAGCACGAGGCGCCCGAGGACCTCAAGGCCGCCCTCGACGCCTGCGCCGGGCGCTTCACCTGTGACGCCCGCGGGGTGGGCACCGACTGGGAAGTGAAAGAAGTCACAGGGATCGCCTCCGCCCTGCTCGGCACCGCCGACATCGTCGCCGACCCGGCGGGCCTCGCCGCCGACTTCACGCAGATGATGGAGGCGGCCATGGGCAAGGAGGTCGCGGACGTCGCCCTGCGCCTGTGGACCCCGGTCGGGACCACGGTGAAGTTCGTCAAGCAGGTCGCCCCCACGGTCGAGGAGCTGACCGACCGCCGCACCGAGGCGGGGCCGCGCGCCGGGGACTACCCCACCGGTTCCTGGGGCGACGAGTCCCGCGACTACCACGTCTGCGTGCAGGTACCGGCCGCGAACGTCGGCCAGGAGATGCTGGCCGCCCGTGTGTCCCTGGTCATTCCCGAGCCCGACGGCACCGTCCGCAACCTCGGCGCGCAGGGACTCGTACGGGCCTTGTGGACGGACGACATGACCGCCTCCACGGCGATCAATCCCCAAGTGGCCCACTACACCGGGCAGGCGGAACTGGCACAGGTCATCCAGCAAGGTCTCGATCTGCGCAAAGCGGGAGACATCGACGGAGCAACGGCCAAACTGGGCCGGGCGGTCCAGCTCGCCGGAGCCTCCGGAAACGCGGATACGGCGAAACTGCTCGCGAAGGTGGTGGACGTGGTGGACGCGGCGGCAGGTACTGTGCGACTGAAAGCGAAGGTCGAGGAGGCCGACGAGATGACTCTCGAGACCCGGTCGACGAAGACTGTTCGTGTAAAGAAGTAGAGAAGTCACGCAGGACAACACAGCGACAAGCTCCGCAAGAGGGGGAAGCTCCGACATGCCGACCTGCCCGAACGGACACCAGTCGGGTTCCGACGACTGGTGCGAGGTCTGCGGTCACCGCATGGCCGGTACCGTGCCTCCCCCTCCCCCGCCGCCGCCCGGCGGTGGCTACGGCTTCCCGCCGCCCGGTGGTCCGGGCGGGCCTGGGGGTCCCGGCGGGCCTGGCGGTCCCGGCGGGCCTGGCGGTCCGGGCGGGCCCGGCGGCCCCGGCGCCGAGCCGCAGCTGTGCCCGCAGTGCCGCACGCCACGTGAGGGCGGCGCGCCGTTCTGCGAGGAGTGCCGGTGGAACTTCCTCACCAACACCGCCACCTCGTACACCCCGGCGGCTCCGCGCCCGCCGGCGCCCGGTCCGGCGCCCCGCTTCCCGCAGGCGCCGACGGGGCCGTCGTACGGCGGCGGTGACTCGTACGACTATCAGGGCTCCCGCCCGTCGCAGATGAACCGGCCCGCCGAACCGATCCCGCCGGGGCCGTCCTTCGGCGGTGACCCGTCGGGTCCCGGGGGCCAGGGCAACGGTCCCGGGGGCCAGGGCGGTCCCGGTCGTCCGGGCGGCGGTCCCGGCCGTCCCGAGGGCCAGGCGGGTCCCGGGGGTCCGGGTGGCCCGCAGGGTCCCTCCGCCCCTTACAACCCCGGCCCCGGCGGCCCGGGCGGCCCCGGCGGCTTTGACGGCCGCCCGGGTGGCGCCGGTGGTCCGGGCGGGCCCGCTGGACCTGCGGGTCCTGGTGGACCTGGGGGTCCTGGTGGGCCTGGTGGCTTTGGCGGTCGCCCCGGTGGCCCCAACGGACCCGGCGGCCCTGGCGGCCCGGGCGGACTGAACGGTCCTGGTGGCCCGGGTGGCCCGGGTGGCCCCAACGGACCCGGTGGCCCTGGCGGTCCCGGTGGCCCGAACCGACCTGGCGGTCCCGGCGGTCCCGGCGGCCCCGGCGGCCCCGGTGGCCCCGGTGGCCCCGGTGGCCCCGGGGGACCGAACGGTCCCTCCGGTCCCCCGGCCCCGCACGGCTTCGGTGCCGACCCGTCGCGGCCGGTTCCGCCGCCGCCCGGGCCCGTCCCGCCGCCGCCCGGCCCCGGTGGGCCGGGGGGCGCCCCGCAGGCGTACCAGTCCGGTCCGCCGGCCCCGCCCGCCTTCCCGCAGGAGACCAACCGGCCGCAGCAGGGCGGCCCGTCCTTCGGCGGCAGTGACGACGACTGGGTGCTCTCCCCGCCGTCGACCACCGGACAGCCGGGCCCTGGCGGTCCCGGTGGTTCAGGCGGTCCCGGTGGCCCGAACGGTCCTGGTGGCCCCGGTGGTCCCGGTGGCCCGAACGGCCCCGGTGGTCCCGGTGGTCCGAACGGCCCGGGTCCGGCCCGGGGCGGTGGTTACGGCTACCCGCAGCCCGGCGCCACCCAGGCCCCGCCGCCCCCGCCCGGTCAGGGTTTCCCGCAACGGCCCCAGCAGCCGGCGACCTGGACGGTGACCATCGGTCCGGACCGTGAGTACTTCATGGCGATGATGCAGCGCTCCGGCCCCGAGGCCGCGGGCCTGAACCTGCCCGCGTACTCGCCCGAGCAGCAGCGCACGCTCACCGGCAACCAGATCACCATCGGCCGTCGCAGGCACTCCACCGGCGACACCCCGGACATCGACCTGGCGGTGCCGCCGGAGGACCCGGGCGTCTCGCACCAGCACGCGGTCCTGGTGCAGCAGCCGGACGGCAACTGGGCCGTCGTCGACCAGAACTCGACGAACGGCACGACGGTCAACGGCGGCGAGGAGCCGATCCAGCCCTTCGTGCCGGTGCCGCTCCAGGACGGCGACCGCGTGCACGTCGGCGCCTGGACGACGCTCACGATCCGCCGGGGCTGACCGGGCCGGGCCCGTCACGTCAGGCCGTTCAGGTGAGCGGCCAGGCGTACGGGCCCTCCGGGTCGTCCAGCCACGCCCAGGCCCGTTCGCCGCTCACGGTGATGCCGTAGCGGTCGCGGGCCGGGGCGTCCTCGCGCTCCCACAGCGCGTACGCCTCCTGCGGATCGAGGTTCCCCCGGGTCAGCGTCAGCAGGAAGCGGAACAGGTCGTCGCCCCGGGCCCGGCGCGGCACTCCGCCGAGGTCGGGCGTCTCCGGCTCGTGCCGTTCCGCGCCGCGCAACGGCACGAAGTACGCGGGCGTGTGCAGGAAGTGCCCCTCGGCGTGCTCCGCGTCGCGGACGGCGAGGACGACCAGGCCGGTGGCGAACGGGATCAGGATCCGGCCGCCGGGGCGGCACTGGGCGAGCCAGGCACGCGGGACCGAGGGCAGCTCGCAGGTGGCGAGGATCCGGTCGTAGGGGGCGCGCTCGGGGACGCCTCGCGCGCCGTCGCCGGTGACGACGGCCGGGTGGTATCCGGCGGCGGCCAGGTGCCGGCGGGCCGACTCGGTGATCTCGGGGTCCAGGTCGACGGTGGTGACCAGGTCGCCGTCGCCGAGCCGGTGGGCGAGCAGGGCGGCGTTGTAGCCGGTGCCGGCGCCGATCTCCAGGACCCGGTCGCCGTCCGTCACGCCCAGCTCCACCAGCATCGTCGCCATCAGCGACGGCTGGCTGCTGGAGGAGAGCAGTTCGCCGTCGCGCACCCGGGTCGCCAGCGGGGCGTCGGCGTAGGCGCCGCGCACCCAGCGCTCGCGGGCCGCCGGGTCGGGGTGCTCGCCCCACCGGCGTTCGTAGCCGCCGAGGACACCGACGTAGTAGTACGGCACGAAGAGGTGGCGCGGGACCGTCGCGAAGGCCTCCCGCCACACCGGGTCGGCCGCCCAGGCGCCGCTCAGCTCGATCTCCCGCACCAGCTCCGCCCGCGCGGAGACGGCGAGGCCGTCCAGGTCCTGGTGCCCGCCCATGTCTCCACAGTAAGGGCCGGGCGGGGCGGGGGCCGGGGTCCTAAGCCCCAAGTCCTATGTCCACGCGTCTGAGACCATGGACGACGTGAATGAGATTCGGCGCGGCACGCTTCAGGAGCAGACCTTCTACGAGCAGGTCGGCGGGGAGGAGACCTTCCGCCGGCTCGTCCACCGTTTCTACCAGGGGGTGGCCGAGGACCCGATCCTGCGGCCGATGTACCCGGAGGAGGACCTGGGCCCGGCCGAGGAGCGTTTCGCGCTCTTCCTGATGCAGTACTGGGGCGGTCCGACGACGTACAGCGACAACCGCGGCCATCCGCGGCTGCGGATGCGGCACGCCCCCTTCGCCGTCGACCGGGCGGCGCACGACGCCTGGCTGAAGCACATGCGGGTCGCCCTCGACGAGCTGGGGCTGTCCGAGGAGCACGAGCAGACGCTGTGGAAGTACCTGACGTACGCGGCCGCCTCGATGATCAACACGGCGGGCTGAGCCACGCGTTCGCCGGGGCCGGCGTGACCCGGGTGACTCTCGAGTTCACCGGGACGGAAGCGACCCGCGAGTCGGGCGAGGCGACTGCCTCGTGCGTCGGCGTGAGACCGGAGTGACCCGCGGGCCCGCCGCGGTCAGTGACGAGCGTATTCCGGTCACCCACCCCCGGAATCCGGTCACAATCCGGTCAAGTCCGGTTCCCGGGTGCTTACTTCCGTCCCACCCCCTCTGACAGCATCGCCCGAAGGTCTGGACAACAGGACCGGGTGACGGGGCAGGGACCGGGTGACGGGGGGCCGGGTGACGGGGTTCGGGGGGCTCGCGGGGTTCATGCTGCTGCGCGCGCGGGCGCATCGTCTGCTGCTCGCCGCCGCCCTGCTCACGGTGCTGCTCACCACGGCGGTGCTGACGACCCTGACCGCCTACTCGGGCGCGATCGGCGACGCGGCGCTGCGCCACGCCCTGCGGGACCCCCGCAACGCCGCCGACACCGCGCTGATCGTCAAGGCGGATGTGCCGGAGGACGGGCGCGAGGACGCCGACAGCACCGTGCGCCAAGGCGCCCGGGAGGTCTTCGACGGACTGCCGGTCGCCGTCCGGTCCATGGTGCGGTCCGGCCCGTACGGCCTGCCGGACACGCTGCGCCCGCGTGGCGAGCGCTCCGGCGACCCGGACCTGACGTACTTCGCCGCCCTGGACCCGGGCCAGGTCCGCGTCACCGAGGGGCGGGCGCCCCGCGAGGCCGACGGGCCGGTCGAGGTCGCGCTGCCGACGACCGCCGCCGAACGCCTCCACGTCCGGCCCGGCACCCGCCTCACCCTCGCCGACCGGCTCGGCGGCCCGCCGGTACGCGTCGAGGTCACGGGCCTGTACCGGCCCGCCGAGGCCACGGCACCCTACTGGCGGCTGGACGACCTCGCCGGGCGCGGCGTCAAGCAGGGCGGTTTCACGACGTACGGTCCCCTGCTCGCCGCCCCCGGTGTGCTGACCGGCGGCACGGTGAGCGAGGGGCCGTCCGGGTGGCTGGCGACGGCCGACTTCTCCTCGGTGACGGCGGACCGGACGGACGCGCTGCGCGGGGCGGCCCGTGACGGGACGGCCTGGCTGCGCGGGCGCCCGGTCCTCAGCGGCACCACCGCCGCGGGCACCTCCCTGCCCGAGGTCCTGGACCGGCTCGACCGCTCCCTGCTGGTCTCGCGCTCCACGCTGCTCGTGGTCGCGCTCCAGCTGGCCCTGCTCGCGGCCTGTGCGCTGCTGCTGGTGGCCCGGCTGCTGAGCGCCGAACGCGCGGGCGAACTGCGGCTGCTGCGGGCGCGCGGCGCCTCCCGGGCGCGCATCGCGGGGCTGGCCGCGCTGGAGGCGCTGCTGCTGGCCGTACCCGCGCTGGTCTGCGCCCCGCTGCTCGCCGGGCCGTTGACCCGGTTGCTGGCGGGGCAGGGCTCGCTGGACCGGATCGGGCTGCGCCTCCAGGTGCCGTCGTGGGGCGGCGGCGGGGTGTGGCTGGTGGCGGGGGTGGCGGCCCTGGGGTGTGCGCTGGCCGTGACGCTGCCCGCGCTGACCGCGTCACGGGCCGCCGGGGGACGCGCCCGGCCACTGCCCGCCCCGCTGCGCGCGGGAGCGGACGTCGGGCTGCTGGTGGTGGCGGGTGTCGCGTACTGGCAGTTGTCCGGGCAGGCCTCGGGCGCGGTGACCGGCGACAGCACGGGCGCCCTCGGCATCGACCCGCTGCTCGTCGCGGCGCCCGCGCTGGCGCTGCTGGCCGGGACGGTGCTGACGCTGCGGCTGCTCCCCCCGGTGGCGCGGCTCGCCGAGCGCCGGGCGGCGGGTGGGCGCGGACTGACCGGGGCGCTGGCGGGCTGGCAGCTCAGCCGCAGGCCGATGCGCGGGGCCGGGCCGGTACTGCTGCTGGTGCTCGCGGTCGCCCTGGGCATGCTGGCGGTCGGCCAGGGCGCGTCCTGGGACCGCTCGCAGGACGACCAGGCGGACTTCCGGGCCGGCGCGCCGGTGCGGTTGCTGGCCGCCGGTTCCGTGGAGCCGGGCCGCACCGAGACGTACGCGGCCGTCCCGGGCGTGGCGGAGGTGGCCCCCGCGGCCCGTGCGACGCTGCCGCTGTCCGGCGACCGGACGGCGACGGTGCTGGCGCTGGACACCGCGCACGCGAAGGACACACTGCTGCTGCGCCCCGACCTGTCGCCCCGGCCAGCGCGCTCGCTGCTGACCCCGCTGGGCACCGGGGGCACGGCGGCCGGCACGCGGGTTCCCGGGGGCACCGCGCGACTGGGCGTGACGGCGACCCTGCACAGCTCCGGCACCGACGCGGCCACGGACCAGGGTGGGAGCACGGACGCGGGCACGACGGCGGACGTGACGGTCACGGTGCAGGACCGCTACGGCACCCCGTTCCGGCTGCCGGCCGGGGAGCTGGCCGCCGACGGCCGCCGCCACACCCTCGACCTCGCGATCTTCGCCGGCCCGCTGACCGTGACCGGCGTGGAGCTGGTCATGGTCCAGCCGGTCGCCCGCGCGGAGCGGCACCGCCTCACCCTGGAGCGGATGACCGCCACGGCGGCCGACGGGACCGTGCGGCGACTGCCGCTGCCCGGCTCCTGGACGGCCTCGGTGCGCGGCGACGGGCAGGTCTCGTCGCCGAACGCGGACACCAGCCCGACCAAGCCCCGGATGCGGCCGTCCGGGCCGCCGTCGATCGAGTACGGCACCGGGTACGTCCCGACCGGCACGTCCTGGACGACGCCCGCGGTGACCGTGCGGCTGGACGTCGCACAGCCCGCGCCGCCGCAGATCACGGCGGTGGCGACCGACCGCTTCCTCGACTCCGTGGGCGCCCGCACCGGCCAGCGCGTGGACATCACGCTGGCCGGCCGGAGCCTTCCGGTGCGGATCGTGCGCTCGGTCCGTGCCCTGCCGACCACCGGCGCGGCGGAGGCGACGGAAGCGGGCGCGACGGGCGCCGCGAACGCGAAGGCGAAGGACGGCGGGGCCCTGCTGCTCGACCTGCGGTCCGTGAACCGGGTGCTCCAGGCGAAGCACGGCCAGAGCCTCGCCCCCACCGAGTGGTGGCTGCGCACGAAGCCGGGCGACACGGCCGGCGTCGCCGCGGCGCTGCGCGCCTTCCCCGACGTGGCACCCGCGCAGGTCCTGGTGCGGGACGAGCTGGCCGGACAGTTGCGCGACGACCCGTTCGGCACCGGCCCGGAGGCGGCGTTCGCCGCGGCGGCCGGGGTGGCGGCGGCGCTCGCGGCGGTCGGGTTCGCGGTGAGCGCGACGGGCTCGCTGCGGGAGCGGAGCGCCGAGTTCGCCGTCCTGCGCGCTCTGGGTGCGTCACGCCGCCGGCTGGCCCGCACGGTCGCCGTGGAGCAGGGCGTCCTGCTGGCCATGGCCCTGGTGGTGGGTACGGCGCTGGGTGCCGTCCTGGCCCGCGCGGTGATCCCCCTGATCGTGCTGACCCCCCAGGCCACCCGCCCGGTGCCCGACGTGCTCGTCGACCTGCCCGCCACCCGGGTCGCCGTCCTCCTGGCCACCGTGGCCCTCACACCGCTGCTGGTCACGGCCGCCCTGACGCTCCGCCGGGCGGACCCGGCGGCGACGCTGAGGGAACAGGGAGGTGAGGCGCGGTGAGCCGCGAACGCCCCGCCGCGGGGACCACCGGGAGTGGCGCACGGGCACGCCCCTGCCCCACCCACTCCACGACCGCCCCGGCGGCGGCACCCGCCACACGAGGAGAGCGGGCCCCGGTGCACCGCGTCCCCCGCCCGTCCGCCCCGGCGGCCCCACCCGGCCCAGGACAGGGAGGTGAGGCACGGTGATTCCCGTGGCCGTGCCGTGGGTGCGTACCCGGTTGCGTACCGCGCCCGGTGCCGCGTGCGCGCTGGCGCTGCTGGTGGCGTTGACCGCGTGTCTGGCCGCCGCCTTCCCGAGGGCGCTGGACCGGTACGCGGACGCGGGCCTGAACCTCGCCGTGGAGCAGGGCCGCCCCGACCGGACCAGCGTGCTGCTGACCGTCCCGCAGCCCGACTTCGGCATCTCGATGCAGGAGCGGCAGGACGCGCTGCGTCCGGGCCCGCTGGGCGAGCGGTACGCCAGGGCGCTCGCCGCCGTGGGCGGGCACCTGGTCGTCGACCGGGCGCAGTCGACGTACGGGGTGCGCACCACCCAGAGCCTGGAGGTGCCGGAGCCCTGGCTTCCGCGGCCGAGCGAGCTGCCGCCCCGGTTCTTCCTCGCCGCCCAGCACGGCCTCGGCGACCACGCCAGGCTGAGCTCCGGCCGTCTGCCGCGTACGCCGGACACCCCGGTGACCGCAGCGACCGACCGGGTGGAGGCGGTGGTCACCACCGAGACGGCCAGGCACCTGCGCATCAAGGCGGGGTCGGTCCTGCACGTGCCCGGCGTGGTACGCGCCCCGCTCACCGTCCACGTCACCGGCGTCCTCGCCCCCCGCGACCCCGACGGCGCCTACTGGGCCACCCAGCCCGTGCTGCGCAGCCCGTCGCTGATGACGGTGCCGGGGTCCACCAGCCCGGTTTCCGACAAGTACTGGCTCGGCGCCCTGCTGCTCGCCCCCGACGCGGCGCCCGCGCTGCTGGGCACGGCCGGGAACCCCGTCCGCTACTGGCAGCTGGCCCCGGACGCCGACGCGCTGCGCGCCCACGACCTGGACCGGCTGAACTCGGCCGTCGCCACCCTGGAGACCGGCCCGGGGCTGCGCGAGGTGCGCTCGGCGGTCGACCCGGCCACCGACGTCAGCACCGACCTCGACGAGGTGTTCGCCTCCTTCGGGGAACTGCGGTCGGACCTCACCCCGCTGATCGCGGTCGCCGTCGTCGGTGCGGGCACGGTCGCCGGCGTCGTCCTGCTCATGGCGGGCGGCCTCGCCGCCGACCGCCGCCGCACCGAACTCGCCCTGCTGCGCGCCCGCGGCGCCTCCCTGCGCGGGCTGACGGGCAGACTGCTGGCCGAGACGGCGGTGGTGGCGCTGCCCGCGGGCGCCCTCGGCCTCGGCGTCGCGCTGCTCGCGCTCCCCGGGGGGCGCCTCGCCCCCGCCGCCGGCGCCGCCGTCGCGGTCACCGCCCTGGCCTGCGTCGCGCTGCCCCTGCGGGCCGCCGCCGAGCACCGGGCCGTGCGCGTCCACGGCGGCCGGCGGGACGTGGCCTCCGTACGTCCGTCCCGGCGCCGTGCGGTCGCCGAGCTCACGGCCGTGGTCCTGGCGCTCGGCGCGGTCGAGACCCTGCGCCGCCGGGGCGCGACGGGCTCCGCCGGGGACCTGGTGTCGCTGGCACCCGTGCTGGTCGGCGTGATCGCCGCGCTGGTGCTCGTCCGCCTCTACCCGCTGCCCCTGCGCCGGCTGACCCGCCCGGCGGGGCGGCTGCGCGGTGCGGTGGGGCATCTGGCCCTGGCCCGGGCCGGCCGTACGTCCGTCTCCGCCGTGCTTCCCCTCCTCGCCCTGCTGACCGCGCTCACGACCGCGGCCTTCGGCGGCTCGGTCCTGGCCGGCGTGGCGGACACCCGTGACCGCGCGGCGCTGCTCACCGTCGGCGCCGACGCCCGGGTCGAGGCGACCGGACCGCTGCCGTCCGGCCTGCCCGGCCGCCTGCGCGGCACGTCCGGCGTGCGGGATGTCACCGAGGTCGGCCTCGCCTACCAGGCCAAGGCCGAGGACGGCCGCCAGTCCCTGCCGCTGGCCGGCGTGGACCCCGCCGCCTACGCGGCCCTGGCGGCGCGGACGGAGCTGGGGTCCTTCCCCGCGGACGACCTGAGACGGCGCGGCGGCCCCGGAGAGCCCCTCCGTGCGCTGGCCTCCCCCGCGGTCGCCGAGCGGTTCGGCACCAGCCCCTTCCCGGTGCGTCTGGAGGACGGCACCTTCGTCACCCTCCGGGTCGCCCTCGTCCGCGACCGCACCCCGGCGGTCACGGGCGACGACTTCCTGGTCGTGGACCGGGCCGGACTGTCCGCCGAGGCGGCCCGTCCGACCGTGCTGCTGCTGTCCGGCGACCACCTGGACACGGGTGCGCTGCGCCGGGCGGCCGGCGACGCGGTGTCCCTGCGGCTGCGGTCCGAGGAGCGGGCCCGGTACGTCGACTCGCCCCTGCAGTCCGGCGCCGAACGCGTCTACACGGCGGCCGTGGCGGCGGGTGCCGGGTACGCCGTCCTCGCCCTGCTGCTGTCCCTGCTGCGTGCCGCCCCGGAACGCGCCGCCCTCCTCGCCCGCCTCCGCACCATGGGCCTCACCCGGTCCCAGGGCCGCCGCCTGCTCGTCCTGGAGTCCCTGCCCCAGGCCCTGCCGGCCGCGGCGGGCGGTGCCCTGACGGGCTGGGCGGCCGTCCGGCTGCTCTCCCCCGGCATCGACCTGACGACGATTGCCCTGGCGACGACGACGTCCCCGGTGGAACGCGCCGAGCTGCGCACGGACCCGTGGTCGCTGGCGGTGCCGGCGGTCGCGGTGCTGGTGGTGGCGGTGGGCGTCGCGGCGGTGCAGGCGTGGTGGTCGGGCAGGCGTGGGTCGGTCACCGAGCTGAGGGCGGGAGACACGCGGTGAGCGATTCGGACACGAGAGGGGGGCGCGCACCTCAGGAGCCGCCCGCCACGGCCCATGGGCCGGAACCCGCGCAGGAGGCACGATGACGACGGACCCCACCCTCGCCGACCTGGCCGACCGCGCGACCGCGTCCCGCGCCCGGCCCGCCTACGGCCACGACGCGCTGATCACCTGTGACCGGCTGGTCCGCGTCTTCAGCACGGACGGCGTGGAGGTGCAGGCCCTCCAGGGCCTCGACCTGCTGGTCCACGACGGCGAGCTGATGGCCCTGGTGGGCGCGTCCGGCAGCGGCAAGTCCACGCTGATGAACATCCTCGCCGGCTTGGACACCCCGACCGCCGGGGCGGCCCGCGTGGCCGGACGCGACCTGCTCACGATGACCGCGAAGGACCGTCTCGCCTACCGCCGCGAGGTGGTGGGCTTCGTCTGGCAGCAGACCGCCCGCAACCTCCTGCCGTACCTGTCGGCGGCCCAGAACGTCGCCCTGCCGCTGCAACTGGCCGGCACCCGTGGCCGGGCCGGCCGACGGGCGCGCGCCGAACGCGCCCTGGAGCTCCTGGACCTTCTGGACGTCGCCGACTGCCGTGACCGCCGCCCGCACGAGATGTCCGGCGGGCAGCAGCAGCGGGTCGCCATCGCCGTGGCCCTGGCGTGCGGACCCGCGGTCCTGCTCGCCGACGAACCCACGGGTGAGCTGGACTCCCACACCGCGGAGCAGATCTTCGCCGCCTTCCGCACCGCGAACGAGCACCTGGGCACCACCATCGTCATCGTCACCCACGACCAGGCGGTGGCCGGCGAGGTCCGCCGCACGGTCGCCATCCGCGACGGCCGCACCTCCACGGAGGTCCTGCGCCGCAGCGAGGTGGACGCCGCGACCGGCCACGAGACGGTGGTGGCCCGCGAGTACGCCATGCTCGACCGCGCCGGCCGGCTCCAACTCCCCGCCGAGTACACCCGGGCCCTCGGCATGCGCGACCGCGTCGCCCTGGAACTGGAGCCGGACCACATCGCCGTACGGCCGGACGACAGCGCCAGGAACGAAACGCCCTGACCCCACGACGGCCTGCGGGTTCCGGGCCCCGCGGTGGGACGGGCCCCGCGGTAGGACCGGCCCCGCGGTAGGACGGGCCCCGCGGTGGGACGGGCCCCGGTGGGAAGGCCCCCCGGGCCAGGGGTTCAGCGGACGCTGATGCCCAGTGCCCCGGCCCCCGCCCGGCGCAGGGCGACGGAACCGTAGGGGGTGCGCAGCCGCAGCCACGCGCCGGACGAGAACAGCTTGGGCGCGTCCTCACCGGATGCGGACGCACCGCGGGCCCCGGGAGCCCCGGAGGGCCCCGCTGCCTCCGTGGGGCGCAGGAACCCCAGCGACTGGGCCGCGTGCACGGCCCGTACCGGCAGCCCGGTGTCCCCGACCGTCCGGGACCATATCTCCCGCCCGATCCGGTCCAGCTCGGCCCGGGTACGCCGCTCCGGCGGCAACTCCCCCGTACGGGCGCGGAACTCCGCCACCGCGGCGGCGACCAGCGCGCGCAGGTCGCCCGGGGCGGGCAGTCCCGGCTCGGTCCGCCAGCCGCCGCGTGGCGGCAGCACCCCGGCCCACGGGGGCCCGGTCACCGCGCCCGGGACGCCCGCCGTGGCCGCCGTCTCGTCCACGGCCTCCAGGAGTTCACCGGCGGACACCGTGACGTCCAGCGTGACGTCGAGACCGTCCTCGTAGGGCTTGGCCAGCCGCACCGCCCGCACGGCCAGCACCTCGAACGAGGGCGGCCGGCCGAAGACGGCGAGGGCGGTGCCGGCCGCCTGCAGGCGCACCGCGGCCGAACGGTCGTAGTGCAGCAGCCGGGAGAGGAAGGCCGCGAGGTCCGCGGCCTCCCCTCCGTCGGCGAGGTGGAGGACCGTCATGCGGCGACGGCCTCCTCCTCGTTCTCCATGTACTCGCTGAGGAACTCGCGTTCCTCAGCGGTGATCCGGCGGGGCGACTGCGCCTCGAAGTCGAACGGCACGATCACCGTGGAGGCGCGCACATAGACCTCGTCGCCGTCCTTGACCTCGTAGGCGAGCGTGAAGGAGGCCGCCCTGATCTGCGTGACCCACAGCTCGATGTCCACGGGCGCGTGCCGGTGCACGAGCTGCCGTTTGTAGTCGATCTCGTGGCGTGCCACCACCGACCCCTGCTTGAACTCCTTGTCCGGGCGGAACAGGAAGTCGATACGGGCCTCCTCCAGGTAGCGGAGGAAGACCACGTTGTTGACGTGGCCGTACGCGTCCATGTCCGCCCAGCGCAGTGGGCAGCGGTAGATGTGCCGCAAGATCAGCCCCGGGTCAGCTTCTTGTAGGTGGCGCGGTGCGGACGCGCGGCGTCCGGGCCGAGCCGCTCGACCTTGTTCTTCTCGTACGACTCGAAGTTGCCCTCGAACCAGAACCACTTGGAGTCACCCTCGTAGGCGAGGATGTGGGTGGCGACGCGGTCGAGGAACCACCGGTCGTGGGAGACGACCACGGCGCAGCCGGGGAACTCCAGCAGCGCGTTCTCCAGGCTCGACAGGGTCTCGACGTCGAGGTCGTTGGTCGGCTCGTCGAGGAGCAGCAGGTTGCCGCCCTGCTTGAGGGTGAGGGCGAGGTTGAGCCGGTTGCGCTCACCGCCGGACAGGACACCGGCCGGCTTCTGCTGGTCCGGGCCCTTGAACCCAAAGGCGGAGACATAGGCCCGCGAAGGCATCTCGACCTGTCCGACGTTGATGTAGTCGAGCTCGTCGCTGACGACGGCCCACAGCGTCTTCTTCGGGTCGATGTTCTCGCGGCTCTGGTCGACGTAGGAGATCTTGACGGTGTCGCCGACCTTGATGCTCCCGGAGTCCGGCTCCTCGAACCCCTGGATCATCTTGAAGAGGGTGGTCTTGCCGGCACCGTTCGGACCGATCACGCCGACGATGCCGTTGCGCGGAAGCGTGAACGACAGGTCGTCGATCAGGACCTTCTCACCGAAGGCCTTGGTGAGGTTGTTCACCTCG
This sequence comes from Streptomyces sp. AC627_RSS907, assembly GCF_019049165.1. Lineage (NCBI taxonomy): Bacteria > Bacillati > Actinomycetota > Actinomycetes > Kitasatosporales > Streptomycetaceae > Streptomyces > Streptomyces sp. AC627_RSS907. The sequence goes on along the minus strand of NZ_JAGMUE010000066.1, from coordinate 71,562 downwards.
ACGACGACGTTGCCCAGTCGCGGGCCCGGCGGGATCTGGATCTCCTCGAAGTCCAGCTTCCGCATCTTGTCGGCCTCGGCGGCCATCTCCTCGTACCGCGCCAGACGCGCCTTGGACTTGGCCTGCCGCCCCTTGGCGTTGGAGCGGACCCACTCGAGCTCGTCCTTGAGACGCTTCTGCCGCTTGGCGTCCTTCTGCCCCTCGACCTTGAGGCGGGTGGCCTTGGTCTCCAGGTACTTGGAGTAGTTGCCCTCGTAGCCGTGCAGGCGGCCGCGGTCCACCTCGCAGATCCACCCGGCGACGTTGTCCAGGAAGTACCGGTCGTGGGTGACGGCCACGACGGTGCCCTCGTACTTGGCGAGGTGCTGCTCCAGCCAGTTCACCGACTCGGCGTCGAGGTGGTTGGTGGGCTCGTCGAGGAGCAGCAGGTCGGGCGCCTCGAGCAGCAGCTTGCACAGGGCGACACGGCGCTTCTCACCACCGGAGAGGTTGACCACGGGCCAGTCGCCGGGCGGGCAGCCCAGGGCGTCCATGGCCTGCTCCAGCTGGGCGTCGAGGTCCCAGGCGTTGGCGTGGTCGAGCTCCTCCTGGAGCTTGCCCATCTCCTCCAGCAGCGCGTCCGAGTAGTCGGTCGCCATCTGCTCGGCGATCTCGTTGAACCGGTCGAGCTTGCCCTTGACCTCGGCGACACCCTCCTGGACGTTCTCCAGGACGGTCTTGTCCTCGTTCAGCGGGGGCTCCTGCAGCAGGATGCCGACCGTGTAGCCGGGCGACAGGAACGCGTCACCGTTCGACGGCTGCTCCAGCCCCGCCATGATCTTCAGAACGGTCGACTTACCGGCACCGTTCGGCCCGACCACACCGATCTTCGCGCCGGGCAGGAAGTTCAGGGTGACGTCATCGAGGATCACCTTGTCGCCGTGCGCCTTGCGCGCTTTGCGCATGGTGTAAATGTACTCAGCCAAGAGAAACCGTCCGGCAGCTTGAAATCAGGCAGTGGGCAGATACACCCCATCTTGCCCGACGGCCGCCCCCGGACGGAAACCAGTACCGCGGGGCCCGCCTCGGGAGGTCGCGGGGCGGGCTACGCAGGGTCGTCGGCTCCTCGCTCACTGTTGAGTTGCCAAGGAGCGCACCGGCCCGGTGCCGGTCAGTCCTGGTTCGCTTCGGTCTTCCCGCGGAGCAGGAGCAGGACCGCGCCGCCGATCACGACCAGGCCGATGGCCGCGCCGCCGATCAGGGGCGTCGTCCCGGAGCTGCCGGTCGCGGCGAGGTTGGGGCTCGCGGAGGGGGTGGTGACGGCTGCGGGGGCGGGGGCCGGTTCACTGAGGGTGTGGGTGGTGTCGCCCGCCGCGGCGCTGCGGGTCCGGCAGTCGAGGACGCCGGTGAAGCGCTGTTCGAAGCCGGTGGGGCTGCGGACGGTGAAGTCGTAGGCCCGGTCCTCCGGCAAGGGGACCGTCACGGTCCGGGTCTCTCCGGGCGCGATGGTGTACTCGGTGTCCAGCAGCTCGAAGGTGAACGCCTCGTCGCCCTGGTTGACCGCGGTGATGTCCAGGGCGCCCTCGGCGCAGTTCTTCTCGGCGGACAGGGCGGGTATCGCGCCGTGCTCGGCCCAGGTGGCCCTCGCCGTCGCCGCGACCGTCGACTCGCTGGAGCCGGCCAGGATCTGGGTCTGGCTGCGGCTCTCGGAGGCGAAGGCGCGGCCGACCGGCACGGTGGTCGACGCCTGGACGGTCACCTCGGCGGTGTCGGCCGCCGCGTCGTCCGGCACGTCGAAGAAGATCTGGGTGCCGGTGGTGACCGAGGTGACGGGTACGCCCTTCTTGTCGACGACCCGCACCCCGTGGGTGGTGGCGTCCACCGGCGGCATCACGGTCGCGCCGCCTGCGTTGGTGCGGACCGTCACCGGACCGAGCCGCTCGCCGGGGCGGCCCGAGACCGCGGGCGGGTCCAGGGTGAGGGACGCCGCGGGCTCCGCGAGGTCGCGGGCGTTCTTCTCGAGGTAGTCCGCGAGCCGCTCGGCCTGGGCGTCGATGGCCTCGACGTCCGTGTCGTCCGAGTAGCGCCAGATGGCCACCTGCGTACCGGCCGCCGCGTCCTGCTCGGTGAGTCCGCCGCGGACACCCGCCTTCTTCGCCAGCGCGGCGAGATCGTTGACCTGGGGGTAGGAGTTCTGCAGGATCCAGCGGATGCGGCCGGCGTCCTTGTTGGTGCCCAGCGACGTGCCGCTCCAGGGCGTCTCGTGGTACCTGGCGTCCTTCTGGGTCGGGTTCTGGATGTCGACGCAGTACGTCTGCAGCGTCCCACCGCCCTCGACGGACATCTCGAACAGGCCCGCCGACACCTCCTGGTCGCCGTCCTCCCCGTGGATGACCGCGGTGCCGTACGTCTTGAGGCCGCCTATGGTGGCCGTCGCCCCGCCCTGGCCCTGGCCCGGGTCCTGGGCGGCGGCCGGGACGGCACCGGTCACCACTCCGGCGACGGCGAGCGCGGACACCAGCGCCGCGGCGGCGAGACGCGCCGCCCCTCGGCCGGGCAGAGACAGCGCGGTGAGCGAAGAAAACACCAAATTCCCCTTCGAGCAGGACCCGTTGGCGTGGGGGGCACGGTCCCACCAGCAGAATCAGCAGCCCCTCAGGGCTCGTTCGGCATCCTAAGGACGTGACACACCGTGCTGTCGATGATGGTCGTCCGCACGGTGATCCGACTCGGAATCGTTATCGCCGACGGCGTCGCGAGCAGGGCTTATCGACAAATCCACCGGGGGTCGTCCGGGGCGCATGCGCCGATAAGCCGCGCTTCGGTCACCCGTGCCCTCACGCCACCCCGGCGGGCTCCGGCCGTTGTTCCGTGGCCGCCTCGGCCGGTTCACCGGCCGGTGTCTCCCAGTCCGGCTCCGGCCGCGGCGGTGAGGCCGCCGGCTCCGCCTTCCCGGTGCGCCGGAACGCCGCCGTGCCGCGCGCGAGGTCGTGGCCGATCGCCACCGCGTCGATGTCCGCCGAGGTCCAGCTCTGCCCCTCGCGCACGTCCGTCCGTACCTTCAGGCGGCCCTGCACGACCACCGGGTCGCCCACCGCCAACGACGCCGACGCGTTGGTGGCGAGCTGACGGTTGGCCCACACCGTGAAGAAGTTGGTGTGGCCGTCCGTCCAGGTGTTCTTCTCCCGGTCCCAGTAGCGCGCGGTGACCGCCAGCCGGAACCGCGCCGACGGCCCGTTCGCCAGGTCCCGGAACACCGGCTGCGTCGCCACGTTGCCCACGGCGCAGATCATCGTCTCGTTCATCGCGAGTCCTCCCTCGCGTACGGGCCCGTCCCGTACGGCTGCGTCTGCCGCGGCGGTCGTCACGTTCCGTACGCCGCCGCCGTGACGACCGCGTCCGTCGCGATCGCCACGAGGCCAGACTGCCTCCGTCCGGGCCGGGCCCGCTGAGCGCTGTGGACCCCTGCCCACCTGTGGAAAACTCCGCCACCCCGGCGGGTGAGCCTTCCGGGCGGCAGGCCCCCCTACCTCACCGCCGCCTCCACCCCCACGACCCGCCCGTACTGCTCCCGTACCTCCCGGTACCGCAGCAGCTCCGCCGCCAGCGGATCCAGCACCCGCGCCCGGCCGCACCCCGCGGCCGCCTCCCGCAGCCGGCGTTCCGCCTCGTGGCCGTAGCGCCGCGCCGGTCCGCGTGCCGCCATGCGGCAGCTCCACTCGATGAGGGGACCCCCGACGATGCCGGCCACCATCAGCAGCACGGGCACGATCAGGTTCGGCGGCATGAAGCCGATGATCTGGCCCAGCAGCCACAGACCGCCCACCACCTGCAGCAGGGTCATGGACGCCTGGGCCAGCACGGCCACCGGCCACCACCCCGGCCGCGGCGGACGCCCCGGCGGCAGCCCCGCGCGCACCGCCAGCTCGTCGAGGGCCTCGGGAAGTCCCTCGGCGCCGCGGACGGCCGCCTCGCGCATCGCCTGTGCCCACGGCGCCGGCAGCCCGGCCGACGCACGGTCGGACACCGTACGCACCGCCTGCTCGACGCGTTGACGGGCCGTGGCCTCCTCGTCCGCCTGGGTGCGCAGCGGGAGCCGTCCCGTGGGAGGTTCGCGCCGGTCGTGGTACCAGTGCCACAGCCGCAGCCAGGGCGTGCCGCACGCGCGGTTGGCGTTGCGCAGCCAGGCGCGTTCGGCCGCCTCGCCCGCCGCGGTGGCGCCCACGGCGTCCGCGAGCCGGTCCGCGAACTCCTCCCGCGCCTCCTCGCTGAGCCCGGTCCGCCGTCCTGCGACGTACACCGGGCGCAGACGCCGGGCCGCGGCGTCCATGTCGGCCGCGATCCGGCGCGCGGGAGCCTGCCGTTCGGCGACGAACTGACCGAGCGCCTCCCGAAGTTCACCGATGCCGTCCCCGGTGAGCGCGGACAGGGCGAGCACGGTCGCTCCGGGTTCACCGTGCTCCCCCAGCGCGATGCCGTCCTCGTCCAGCAGGCGCCGCAGGTCGTCGAGGACCTGTTCGGCGGCCTCCCCGGGGAGCCGGTCGACCTGGTTGAGGACGACGAAGGTGACCTCCGCGTGGCCCGCCATCGGCCGCAGATAGCGCTCGTGGATCACGGCGTCGGCGTACTTCTCCGGGTCGACGACCCAGATGACGGCGTCGACCAGCGCCAGGATGCGGTCCACCTGCTCGCGGTGCTGCACGGCGGCCGAGTCGTGGTCGGGCAGGTCGATCAGGACCAGTCCACGCAGCGGTGACTCGGTGTCGGGGTACTGCAGCGGACGGCGGCGCAGCCGGCCGGGAATGCCGAGCCGGTCCAGGAGGGTGGCCGCGCCGTCGCTCCAGCTGCACGCGATGGGCGCCGCGGTGGTCGGCCGGCGGACGCCCGTCTCGGAGATCATCACCCCGGCGAGGGTGTTGAACAGCTGCGACTTCCCGCTGCCGGTCGCGCCCGCGATGGCCACCACGGTGTGCTGCCCGGAGAGCCTGCGCCGCGCGGCGGCCTCGTCGAGGACCCGGCCCGCCTCGGCCAGGGTCCCGCTGTCGAGCCGGGCACGGGAGAGCCCCACCAGCTCGCGCAGCGCGTCGAGCCGCGACCTGAGCTGACCGTCGTACGCCAGCGGCATCGGGGCCGCGGAACCGGCGGAGCGGCTCGTCACGACGGCGCGCTGCTCCGGTCCGGCGGACTCGTCCACCCGCCGCGCGATCAGCCCGTCGCCCCACGCTTCGGCCCCGTCCCCAGGGCCGGACGACCCGCCGACCGCTCGCTCCGGACCCGCCGTACGCTCCGGAACCACCGCGTGCTCCCGACCGGCCGCGCGCTCCGTACGGTCCGGACCCGCCACGCGCTCCCGACCGGCCGCGCGCTCCGTACGCTCCCGGGGCTCGTCCTCACGGACCCATTCCCGGCCCGGGCCATCGTTCCGGCCACGGCCCTCGTTCCGACCACGGTCCTGGTCCCGGCCCCGCTGCCTGCCCAGGTGCGCGTCCGGATCCGATTCCGAACCCGGCCGCGAATCCGGTCCCGAAGCCGGGACCGGCTCGCGGACCGGATCGCGGGCCGGATCGCGGACCGGATCGCGGACCGGGTCCGGGTCCGTACGGCGACGCGTCCCGGTGCCCGTCACGCGCGCGTGGGGATCGCGTGCGGGCTCGCTCTCGCGCTGCTGCGCACGCCCCTGGCGCCAAGCGCCCACGGCGGCACCTTCCCACGCGGTGTCCTCCTCGGCGGGCCGTTCTCCGCCCGGCCCGTCCCCGGGGCCGGTGGTGACCGCCCGGCCGGCCCGACCGGTCCGGTGGGCCTCCCCGGTGGTGCGGTCGGTGTGATCGGTGGGGTCCTGGTCAGTGACGGCAGTCACCGGTCACCTCTCCTTCTGCAGTACGGACAGCGCGGCGATGAGTTCGGCCTGCGGCTCGGCATGGATCTCCAACCCGTCGAGCGGCGCCAGCCGGCGCTCGCGCTCGATGTGCATGACCCGGTCCACGTGTTCGGTGAGCAGTCCTCCGGCCCGGTCCCGCAGCCGCACGGCCCCCTGGGCTCCGATCCGCTCCGCGAGTCTCTCCCCGGCGCTGCGCGCCCGCCGCCCACCGAGCAGCACGGTGGCGACCAGGGCGGCGACCACCTCCGGGTCCGGTGCCGTGCTCCGGTCGAGCGGGCGCACTTCTTCCTCGGCGTACTCCTCCAGCTCCCGCCGCCACCGCCGTACGGCCACCCCGATGCGGTGCTCGGCACGCTCCGGAGCGGGATCGCGGCCCGCGAGTTCCGGAGCATCCGCCGCCGGTTCGTGCCGCCAGGCCTCGTCGACGCGCTCGTCGGCGGCGGTGACGGCGCACAGCAGCAGGGCGCCCAGGCTTTCCACCAGCGAGTCGAGGAGTTCTCCGGGCGAGCAGTCGAGCGGGAAGGCACGCCACCGCTTCAGGGCGTCCCCGGCGAGCACGGCCCCCGCCCTCAACCGTCCCCGCACGCGCGCGTGCTCGCCGTCGTACGCACTGTCGACGGCGGCGGTGAGCCGCAGCGCGGCGGCGTACTGCGCGGCGGCGGCGCCGGCCAGCTCGGGCATCCGGGACCTGAGCGAGTCCAGGATGCCGTGCGCCGTGCGGGCCATCGTCTGTCGCCGGGCCTCGAAGTCCTGTGCCCGGTGGACGAGCCAGGAGCGCAGCGGCGCCACGGCGCTGGCCGGCAGCAGGCCGCCGCCCCAGGCCGACTCGGGCAGCTCGGGGACGGTGAAGCGGGGGACGTCGCCGAGCCCGGCCTTGGTGAGCAGCGCCCCGTACTGCCGGGACACCTCGGCCACCACCTGGTGGGGCACCCGGTCCAGCACGGTGACCAGGGTGGCGTCGTACTCCTTGGCGGTGCGCAGCAGATGCCAGGGCACGGCGTCGGCGTACCGGGCGGCTGTGGTGACCATCACCCAGATGTCGGCGGCACAGATCAGTTCGGCCGCCAGGACACGGTTGTCGGCGATGAGGGAATCGATGTCGGGCGCGTCGAGGAGGGCGATGCCGGGCGGCAGGGTGTCGGCGGTCTCGACGCGCAGCACGCGCGCGGGGTTGTCGCCCGGCAGGAGCAGGTCGTCGTCCGATTCCCGGTGGGGCGCCCACTCGCGCGCGAGGTCGGGCAGCACCCGCATGCCGCTGAACCAGTGATGGTCCTCCGGATGGCACACCAGCACCGGCGTCCGTGTGGTGGGCCGCAGCACACCCGCCTCGCTGACCCGCCGCCCCACGAGGGAGTTCACCAGTGTGGACTTCCCGGCGCCGGTGGATCCGCCCACGACGGCCAGCAAGGGCGCTTCGGGCTCTCTCAGCCGGGGCACCAGGTAGTCGTCGAGCTGTGCGAGCAGTTCGTCGCGGTTGGCACGCGCGCGTGGGGCCCCCGCCAGGGGCAGCGGGAAGCGTGCGGCCGCGACACGGTCGCGCAGGGCGGAGAGTGCGTCGAGCAGCTGAGGCCGTACGTCCAATGTCACCACATGCGAAGAATGCCCAATTTTAGGGGAATTCTGAAGCATATGAGGGTGCCTGCGTGCCGCCAGACACAAGGGGCGGAAGGGACTTGTGGGGCATGCGAACAGTCCAGGCATAACGAGTGCACAACACCCGGCGCTCCGGGCGCCAAAAGCGGTGCACGATTCGCACCTGCCTGCGATTATCGGGACCGCTTCACCGAACCTCCACATCGAGCCACGGAGGGGAAGCATCTCGGGCAAGGAGCCGGGAGCCCTATCCTTGTCCCCGGCGACGTCACGGATCGGCCCATCCCCGGCCACCACGACCGAGTCCACCACACCAGGCCCCCGTAGCTCAGTGGATAGAGCAGGCGCCTTCTAAGCGCTTGGCCGCAGGTTCGAGTCCTGCCGGGGGCGCCCATCTCTGCCCTCCCGTCGGGGAGGGCTTTTTGCTGGTCAGGCCCCGTGTCGGCCGCCACGACGAAGCCCCGGGCACCCTTCTGACGATCAAGGGCGGGCTCCGGGGCTGTCCGGCTGTCACCGGGTTTTCGCGGGTGGCCGTGTCGAATACGTGTCGAAGTTCTCGGCCGGAGGATCAGCCAGCGCCGGGTGCCTCCGGAAGGTCCCCCGCGGCTTCGAGCCGCCGCTTCAGGTCCGGCAGCTGTCCATCGACGCATCGGGCGTACGTGGCGAGGAGCACGGCCACGCTGTTACCGGCCCACTCCGCCACCTGGGCGGGCGGGATCCCGTCGTTGAGCCACTTGGTCAGGCGCGTGTGCCGGTTGTCGTACACACGGCGCCCGGTGGGCGACTCGAAGACGTGGGGAGGCAGCACGGCCTTACGTGCGCTGCGCCAGGCCCGACGGATGACCGAGCCGGCGAGGATGCCGCCCGACTCCCCCTGGAACAACAGATCGCCCGGCCGCAGCCGCTCGTCCTGGATGTGCTGCCGCAGGATGCGCGTGAGGGCCGGATGCCCTGGCACAGTGCGCGTCTCGCCCTCCGCACGGCCCTTCAGGTCACGCTGCTCGTGGATCTCCCCCGTGTCGGTCCACTGCTTCCCGACCTCCGGAGTCGCCGTGTGGATCAGCAGCTCGCACCATTGGTCCTCGGCGTCGGGACCGGGCAGTGTGACGTCCTCCACCCGCATGGCCACGGCTTCCTCGGGGCGCGGACCGCAGTAGTACAGCGTGGCGAAAAAGGCGTGGAGCCGCCTGCCACCGCGCGGCCGGCGCCGTATCCAGTCGAGGATCGCCGCCGCCTGCTCCGGGTTCAGCAAAGACCGCTTGTCCACGGCGTTCGAAGTCTTCGTGACGGCCGTCGACTCCTTGCCCTTGGGAAGGGGATTGACCCGCAGAATGCGCCGCCGGACCGCGTGCTTCATGACGACGTTGAGGATCCGCCGGTTGCGCTTCCGGGACCATGCCGCCGCCTGCCTGCCGTCAAGGCGAGTGTCGATGGCCCGCAGGACCTGGTCGACCTTCTCCGGGTCCTCCCAGACCGAGACGGGCAGGGAGTTCCGCTCGACCCACCTGAGGATGGCCACCACGTCCCGCGGCGCGTCAGGACGTCGGTTCGTGTTGAACGCCCACTCACGCAGGGCGGTGCGCACGGCGGCAGGCGCGTACTGGGTGGGCTTGGCCCGCAGCAGCGCGATGGTCGTCGCGGTCAGAGTCTTGGCGATGTTCTTGCGGCTGTTGCCGCCGAGCTGGGACCAGCGGGCGTCCACGTACTCGACGGCGAACTTGTACCAGCTCATGGCAGCCGACTTGGAGCGATGCGACACCGGAAGACCGGTGGCGACGACGAACGCCTCCCCCTTACCGGTGGCCCGGATGAGTTCGGAGCGGAAGCCTTCGGCGAGGGCGACCGTGTCGAAGGGCTCACGCCAGCGCTTCCCCGCGACCACCCAGCGCACGGTGTACGTGTTCTTCCGGGCGCCCTTGTACGCGAGGATCTTGTAGACCTTGACGTCGTACGTCGTCTCCATCAGGCGGCGTCCTCGCGGTCGTAGAGCCAGTCTTCGAGGTCGCTCCGCCGGATCCGGAGGTCGCCGTTCGGGAGCTTGATGCAGCGCGGCGCCCGATGCTTGGCCCGCCAGTCGTAGAAGGTCGAGCGCGAGATGGCCAGTTCCTCGCAGACCTCCGCGAGGGTGAGCATGCTGCGTGACCGCACGGCCGTGGTCATTCCGTGCTCCCTTCGTCCAGGAGGGCTTCGCGGGCGGTCTCGCGGTTGGTCCGAAGGTCGCGGGCGATGGTCGCGGCGAGGGCGGCTTCGCCCGGTGTGTGGCCGTGGCCGGCGTACTGCCAGTCGGCCAGGACCAGGACGGTGTCCGGCTCACGGTCGTCGAGACCGAGGACGGAGGCTTCCTGGGCGGCGCGGTAGTCGGCGCGTTCCCGACGGAGGGCGCCGAGGGTGGTGGAGTAGGTACGCGACTTGGACGAGAAGTGCCCGCGGAATCCGAGCATGTGCGCCCAGGCCCAGAGACGCCGTTCCGGGTAGAGACGGTCCAGGTCGCGGCACGCCGTGATGAGGCGGCGGGTGTGGTCGGGGACGCCGTGGCGGTCGAGTTCGGAGAGTTCGCCGATGCGGCGGTCCAGGGTGCCGGTGTTCTCGGCGGCCTTGGTGGCGTACTTGGCCACGTACGAGGCGACGACCTGTTCGGTGATGTCGGATCCGTCGCCGAAGGCCTCGACCGGGCGGACGTCGAGTTGCCGCCCCCAGCGGAAGGACCGAGCCGGCTGGTCACCGGCAGCCGGAACGGAGACCGACGTGTACGAGTGCGCGGCGGCGGCGCGCAGCGCGTCCGTGAGGACGTCGACCGTGGCCCAGGCGGGCGGTGGCGTCCCGGGCCCCTCCGGGCCGTCGAGGCGTACGACGGCATGGAAGTGCAGGGCCCCACGCTTCTGGAACTCGGCGACCTTGCCGTACGAGACGCGAAGGTGATCGGCGAGTTCCCGGCGGGTCAGGCCGGCGCGGGCGGCGAGTTCGCGGCGGAGTCGCGTGGTGAAGCGCTGCCAGAGCTGTCCGGCGTGGTTGTTGAACAACACGGCGCCCGCGTAGTCGTAGGTCTCGGGGTCGAGGGCAGTGCCCAGCTCCGGGACGTCGGGCGCGTGCGGGGTGCCGCAGCGGCAGGTGCCGTGGTCGGGGCGGTTGTGGACCGGGCCGAACGAGGGCGCGGTGAGGGTGACGAAGACCCGCGGGTGATCTCGGACGGCGGCGGGCACGTCGCGGCGGTCGTCCCCGGCCAGGCCGGCGCGGATCAGGTGATAGGTGTCGCCCGCGTAGGTCCAGGCGCAGGACGGACAGCGGGACGCGCGGCGGTTCCCGCAGGCGAGGCGGAGACGGCCGCCCGGCTCGTTCGCGGTGGAGTAGTGGTGCAGGGTCTCACCGCTGGTCTTGTCCTTGTGGAGGATCCAGCCGGTGAGGTGGATCGGGTCGGAGCAGCCGCCGGTGCGACGGATCTGGTCTTCCCAGCGTGCGTAGTCGGAAGCCGAGGCCACTCGGAGCACGTCTCCGAGGGCGATCGGGTCGAGCAGGATGTCTGACGTGGGCGCACTCGGTGTCGCGGATGAGGCGCGGTGGGGCATGCTGGGTGTTCCTTCCGGTTGCGAGATCGGACAGGGACGGCGCCCGGGCGGCGGATGCTTGGCGGTATCGAGGCCGCCCGGGGGCCGGTCAGCGTCGCTTGGCGTCCGCGTGGACGAGCGAGCGGATCACCAGGGCGCAGATGGCGACCGAGACGCCGGTGACCGCGACGGCCAGGAGCATCGAGACGAGGACGGCGCCGACGACCAGGACCACGGCGGTGCCGCCGCCGACGAGGGCGAGCGCGGTGCCGGGGGTGAGCTGGACCGTGGGCCGGGACGACGCCGGGGTCGGCGGGGTGGCCGGCGGGGGCGCGGTGGTCGGGGTGATGGTGGTCGGCTCGACGACGGCGGGCGGGGTGGCCAGGCCGGTCGGCGTCGGCATGGTGGGGATCTTCGGGCGGAACATCGGTGATCTCCTTCGGGCGGTTACTTGATCAGGCTGTTGACGGCGGGGGCCAGGACGCCGTCGGCGAGGAGGAAGCCGCCGAGGAGCAGCACGGCGATGAGCCAGGCGGGCGGGCGGATGAGCTTGACGCCGAGGTAGCCGACGACGAGGAGCGCGAGCCAGAGCGGGACCTGCACGACGGTGGCCTCCTAGCGGACGCGGCAGCGGTGGGTGCGGGCGGCGAGCTGGGCAGCGGTCTGGCTGGTGTAGTCGGCGGACCAGCCGCAGCCGTCGGAGCTGCATACGGCGGCGTGCTTGGTCCGGCCGTTGCGGTCGCGGTGGGTGCCGATCTGCACCGGGCCGATCCGCATCACGGAGTGGAAGCTGTCACGGGAGGGCATGGCTGGTTCTCCTTCCGGGTCAGGCGAGGTGGGCGGCGATGGCGTCGGCCAGGTGGGGCGGTACGCCGAGGCGGGCGCGGAGGGTGTCGGTGTCGATCGGGGAGCCGGTACGGACGCGGTACTCGTCGGCGACCTTCCGGGCGTGGTCGACGAGGACGGGCGGAACCGCGGGCGCTGGGGTGGGAGCCGGAAGGGCCGGAGGCTCGTCGGCTTGGGGAGTCGAGGGCTCGTCGACTACGGGGGTTGAGGGCTCCGGTTCGGGCTCGGGAGCCGTGTCCCGCTCGGGGAGGGTGTCGGCCTCGGGCTCGGAGGCCGGCGATTCCGGCTGCGGCTGATGCTTGGCGGAGTGGGCGAGCAGAGTGCCGCCGAGGAAGGCGAGCGCGGGCCATCCGGCGATGCCGAGGCGGAGCAGGACGGGCGGGTCGGCCAGGTCGAGGAATCCGGCGGTGGCGACGTTCGCGCCGAGCGAGGCGAACAGGGCGATGAGGAACCAGGACCAGGCGAGCCGGGAGGGTCCCTCGCCGCGGAGCCGTCGCCAGGCGGCGACCAGGAGCAGGTCGACGCTGACCGGGTAGGCCCAGGCTTTCCATCCGTCCTGTCCGGCAGCGGCGGCCAGGTCGTGCAGGTGGGCGAAGGACAGGGCTCCGGCGATGACGGCCTGGACCAGGACGGCATCGACGCGCAGACCGAGGCGGCCGGCCATCAGAAGTCCTCGGCGGCGGTGTCGGTCGGCTCCGGGAGCGAGGCGGCCAGCGAGGGACTGACGGCTTCGACGAAGTCGAGGTCTGCGCCGCTCGTGTCGGCGTACAGGGCGAGTTGGCCGAGCAGGAGCACGGTGCGGGCGAAGTCCTCGCAGTCGGGGCACATGGCGGTCGTTCTCCCTTCATCAGGCATGGCGGGGGTAGGGACGTGGCGCGAAGGCGGTCGCACCGACCGGGGAGGTGCGGAAGGTCAGGCCGTAACAGGTGCTGTCTTGGACAGCGGCGCGGAGGCTGCGACGATGCCGGTCAGCGCGGGGCGGAACGGGGCCAGCTCGGGCAGTTCCGGGTTGCGGTCGGCGTGCCGGTTGCAGATGTTGGCGGCCTGGCGGAGCGAGGTGTGCGGGGCGCGGATGCGGTGCCAACCGCCGGTCGAGTCACCGGCGATGGCGAGGCCGCGCATCTCCGCGGGGATCTGGATGGCGGCGAGGACGGCGTCCGGCGAGATGTCGCCGAAGGCCATGTTGGCGCTGGTCTCGTCGTTGACGCGGTGGGCGGTGCGGCCGGTGAGCTGGGCGCGGAGCATGGTGATGCCCTTGCCGAGTTCGGAGCCGAATCGCTGGCCGCAGACTTCGAGGTAGATGCCGGCGGCGCGGCCGAGCTGGGCGAGGCGGACCAGGGCGGTGATGATCCGGTCGCGCCGCTTCTCTTCTTCCTTGGTGGCGAAGAGGGCGAGTTCGGCGACTTCGTCGACCAGGACGACGATGGGGGTCGGGCGGAGGTGGTCGGGCAGGTCCCAGATGTCGGCGGCGATCTCGGCGTCTGGGACGTCGGCGGTGATGCGCTGTTCGGCGCGGATGAGGTGGTAGACGTCCTCCATGCGGGCCACGAGTGCGTCGAGGAGTTCGGCGGCGGTGTCGGGGTTGTCGGCGAGCGCGGAGAACCGACGGGCGAGCGGGAAGAGTTCGACGCCTTGCTTGCAGTCGATGCCGACCAGGGCGACGTCCATCGGAGCGAGCCCGGCGACGAGGTTGCGCTGGTAGACGGACTTGCCGGACTCGGTGGCACCGAGGGTGAGCGCGTGAGGTATCGCCCGGTAGTCGCGGTAGTGGACCGAGCCGTCCTCGCGCAGGGCGACCGGAACCCGCATCGCACGGGTGTCGGCCTTGGCCGGCATCTGCACCCGCTTGAGTACGTCGTAGCCGGTCATCCGCACCTCGACCACCCCTGAGCGCAGCTCACGGGAGGTGACCCCGTACATCGAGAAGGAGTGACGGAGCCGGTCGGAAGCGGCGGCGATGTCGAAGGCGTCCTGTCCGGGCCGCAGCTTGAGCCGTAAGACCAGGCCGGTGCGGGTGGGTCGGACGCGGAGGATGCGCGGCGGACGGGACTCCGGAACCGGCCGGTTGGTCATCCGGGCGAAGGCGAGGCGCCAGCGCGGAGCCGGGACCGTGAGCCCGCAGGCGTCCATGACCGAGGCGTACCGGACCAGGACGCGCAGCGCGGCGAAGGTGATCCCGAAGGTCAGCCAGTACCAGGCGGGACGCCGCCACCGCAGGAGACCCGCAGCGGCGACGACCAGCACGAGCGTGACCGTGAAGGCGGTCATGGTCAGGCCGCCTTCGTCTGCGCGGCCATGTCGGCGAGGGAGGTCACGGCGACCGCGCGGAAGGCAATGCCGTGCCGCTTCTGGCCGTTGAACTCGTTCTCCCACGGCCGGGCGATCAGGCCGGTGAGGGCGACCGGGGTGCCCATGGCCAGCTCACCGGAGATGCCGGTCTCCGGAACGGTGATGGACAGGATCTCGACCTCGTCGTTGGCGGCGAACATCACGTCGACGGTCATGAGCTTGGCGCCGGTGTCGATGTCCGTGGCGATCTCGCCGGTGCGGCGGTCCTTGACCTTGGGCTGCGGGGTCTTGGCGACCATCACGGTGGCGGCGGTGGTGTCGACCGGGATCTGACGCATGGGAAAGCACTCCTCTACACAGGCTGGACTCCGCCACTCATGTATATGAGTGACATGAAGAAGAGTGCATCACTCCTATACATGAGTCAACCCGCCGCGGCTCAGAAGTCGCGACGGGCTGCGTGCAGTTGAGGGAGTGTCAGTCGTCCGCCGGGATGCGGTACTCGAAAACGAACTGGTCAGCAGCCATAAGCGTGTCGCAGACCTCGACCACGCGACCCTCGGTCGTACGGGCCTCGCGGATCAGATGGACCACGGGCGCACCAGGACTGAGGGCGAGCTCCGACACCTCCGCCTTGGAGGCCGGCCGCGCCTGCAAGGTCTCGACGAACTCCGCGAACTCGTGTCCGTGGTCCTCAAGTCGGGCGTAGATGCCACCGCCGCCGGGGTTCTCGGCGAACAGCTCCGGGATTTCCTTCACCACGTCCCACGGGAGGTAGGAGGAGGCGGTCTCGACCGGGGTGCCGTTGCGGAAGTAGAGGCGGCGCCGAGCGAGCACCTGGGCGCCGGCGTCGACACCGAGCCGTCGGGCGGCATCCTCGGGGGCCTCCATGGGCCCGATGTAGAGGACGCTGACCTTGGCGGTGGCGCCGGACTGGGCCGACTCGGCCAGGTAGGCGGCCTTGCCTCCGCGCCGGTGCGAGCGGCGGAAGCGGTCAGAGGAACGGTGCCGCACCGGCGGCCGGTCCTTCACGATCGAACCCTTGCCGTGACGGGTCTCGACGAGCCCGCTTGCCCGCACCTCGACCATGGCCTTACGGATGGTCCCACCGGACACGCCGTAACGGTCGACCAGCTCGGATTCACTCGGCACCATCTCACCAGGCTTGAGGACACCTGCCCGGATCTGCTGCACGATCTCCTCGGCGATCTGCACGTACCGAGGTACGGACCGCTCACCTCCTACTGCGGTTCCCATAGTCCTTCCCTGCCTCCTATGCTCCTGTACATGAGTGAATCACAAGGAGCAACGTCCGCGCCGCTGCACTCGGTATCCGTAGCCGGGGTGGTGGTCCGCGAAGACGGTCGACTCCTGGCGATTCGCCGCGCCGACAACGGCACCTGGGAACTCCCCGGCGGAGTACTCGAACTCGACGAGACCCCAGAGGCCGGCGTCGCCCGCGAGGTCCTGGAGGAGACGGGCATCCACGTCGAGGTCGACGAGCTGACCGGCGTCTACAAGAACACGACGCGAGGCATCGTGGCCCTGGTCTTCCGCTGCAAGCCATCCGGCGGCACCGAGCGCACGTCGAGCGAGTCGACAGCCGTCGAGTGGCTCACGCCCGACGAGGTCAGCGAGCGCATGGCCGAGGTCTACGCGATCAGGCTCCTGGATGCCTTGGACGGCAGCGCCCCCCACGTACGGAGCCACGACGGGAAGCACCTCATCCCAGCGGGATAAGACTTTCTCTACTTCATCAAGAGCCCGCGCACGGCGCGAGCGCGCGCCGCCTCTGCGGCGCGGCCTGCCTCCTGTCTGCGCCCCGGCTGGCCGCGCCCGGCGGCGCGCCACGTGCATGCGGGCAGAAGCGAGGAAGTCACCCTCGGGCCAAAGAGATGCCTCCGGCGGGGGATCGGCCGGCACCGGGATGGAGGGGGCGCCGTTCCCGACTACAGGCCCGTAGTGGTGTACGTGGGGGAGCTCCCATCCCGTCCACCATCGACCCAGGCAGAGCCGAGCAGACGCGGCCCATGGCGTCCAGGTCGTTCGTACAGTGGCGCGCTCCACCTGGACGCCATGAACCACGCCCGCTCCACGGTGTGTGGGTCGACGGCGGACGGGATGGGAGCTGGGGAAGGTGGGGTGTTGATGTAGCGGGGCTCAGTGACGGTGTTGCCACCAAAGGACCGCCAACACCCCGACCCCGCTCACACTCGCCTTCACAGCTACCCGAACGAGTTCGTCGGTAGCGACGCTCAAGAGCCGACGTACGTGTGCACGTGCCGCTCGCTCAGCCAAACGGGCGTGCACCCTGCCAGCGTCGGACTTCTCTACCTTGGAGCGGGCGGCTCGCTTCCTCGTAGACTTCTTCTTGTCGGACACTTTGGCCTCCTAAGCCAGGATCTGACGGTGATGGCGGCCTCCTGCGTAGGACCAGGGGGCCGTCACCGTTTTGGAGGGCCCTGCAGCCGCAAGCCAGACAGTAATCAGCTTTTGCTGGGACACCTAAAGCCGCTGACCTGCCATTACGCGATTCTCAGCGCATCGCAACCGAAGGTGCATCAACATGTGTTGATGGCAACCTCATCTGGTGGCGGCGACGGAGCGCGTGACGAATACCCCGACGTACTCATGCGCATAGCCATACAAAGGATCAGCGGGGAGAGGAACGCTACGTCGCACTCCGACCGACTAGCGCTAGCCGCGGAGCTACGAGCCGCAGCGGAACTGCGAGTGGCGATGGAAGTTGCCCGATGCAGGAGGCGTGGCCTCTCTTGGGCGGATATAGGCGAGGCGCTTGGTACCTCGGCGCAGGCCGCCCACCGCAGGTACAGCAACACTGCCGCCCCGCAGGATGCAGATGATCTCTTGGATGAAGTTCTAAGCGACCAGCCCGACCAGGAAGACAGCAGTATCACGGACTGATTGGCTACTCACCTTGAGCTGAAAACAGCTCTAGGCACCGATGGAAACCGTGCTCCCTCCGTGCCCGACTCACCGGTACCTACGAGCGGCGGCGATGCCCCCATGAGACATGGTGATCACGCGAAAGGGGACAGCCCCTTGCCCTCCAGATGGGCGAGCAACGAGTCAAGGCATGCGTCTGGCGTGGCCAGGTCAGCACGAAAGAACGAGTCCTCGCCAAGCGGCCCACCGCTGACGATGACCATCCATGCCGCCCGCCGCTCAACCATGCGGTCACCGTCGACCTTAAAGACGGTCGTGACGCCGCGCTCGGACAGCCACTCCATCAGTTCGAGCATGTCCACTCGCACCCCTCCGGAGAGATCATCATCCCACGGGCATGCTCCTGGACCGTCCTCGGGCCGTGCGAGGTCGACCAACGCTGACAGTCGGCACCCGAGGGCGACCACCCCCACCCCGCTCTGGCATGGGGCCCCGGAGATGATCTGCCACACTGGACGCGTTATGCCTGCACCCGGAGAACTGGCAGCTGACGGTCAGGCTTTCCACCTGCGCATCGCGGTCGGTTCGAGGCTGGTGTTGCCGGCGGGACCGTCGCCGGGCCGGCCGTGGCCCGGCGTCATTTGCGCTTAAACGTCGTGCGGTGATACGGCGCAGCTGATTGTGTGCCCTGTCCTGGCAGCAGAGGTAGCTACCAGCCTAGGGCGGCCATCCGGTCACGTAGCCGACGGTCGCCGAGTTGGATGACCTTGGCTTCGGGAGGGACGTCAGGTCTGGGGCGCGCGAAGGCGTTGGTCACGATGATGAACTGGCAGCCTTGTCGGCTGAGGTGGTTCATTTTTTTGTAGAGACTACTTATCGCCCCATAATCGTACGATCCCGTTGGTTCGTCGAGAAGATACAGGCGATATTTCGACGGTTCGTCTAGTGCTATCGAAAGTTGATTTCTTCTCGCATGCCTACTTGAATTCGCCGGCCCCGTGTAAAAGCAATCTTCCGGCGCAAATCCTTCACCCAGAAGGACCTCAAGATGCTCAGCAAGGTATCGCGCCCATTTAGATTGATTAAGTGTTTGATGCAGCCGGCGCCCTCTGACAGCACCCAATTGAATGGCCAAAGCTTTCAATAGGAGCGTCTTCCCTGTTCCATTATCGCCATGTATTACATTGATGCCGGAGCTGAAATTAATCCCTCGCCGCAATGTCGCGATTCCAGAGGGCGGGTTCTCCATGCTGTAATCGTGAGGAACGCGTACAGCGATTAGAGATCCGTTTTCGCGCGAGGCGACTTCCTGTCGTAGAGGTGCTGTATCCGCACTTCTAGGGTCACTGACCGCAACTGGATATTCGTTTCCTGTGGCTTCGACCAGACCCTTGCGAGCCAGGCTCCGTTCGACGGCCCATTGTACTGTTGGTGCGGGATCATCTCGCATCGTGAGAAGGGCATTTGTGACGGACGTGTCGCTTGGCCAGCCGATACTGAGCCCGTTCACGGCGACTTCTCGAATGCTTACGTCTTTGGCGCGAAGAAGCGCGAGCAGAGCGTCTCGGGTGATGACATCGCCCGACCAGTTTTCGAGCAGCACCTCAATGGCGATTTCCCGTACGCGCTGTACAGCGTCTTGAAGGAGAGACAATACTGCGTTCCGGGCAAAGGGATTCTCTGGCCACCCCTCCGCGAGCCCCTCAACCGCGATTGCTCGTGCTTCCGCAGAGCGATCCTGCGTTAAAAACACAAGGGCGTCGAGGGCATCGGGATCGTCCGCCCACGCTTGCGCTAATCCCCATACGGCGATCGTCCGGACCTTTAGCTCCCTGTCGCGGGTGACCGCAATGAGAGCCTGGCGGGCAACGGGGTCTTCAGACCAGGTACGTGCCAAATTTAGGACCGCGATTGCCCGGATGTCTGGTTGGTCGTCGACGGTCATTCGTGCGAGAGCGTCGCGAGTCTTCGGGTTGCGGGACCAACTCCTGATAAGCGCACGGAGGGCCGTCTCGCGGCTAGGTGCGTCAGTGAGTTGAGTGGCTGCCAATAGGGTTGCGAGTTCGTCGACCGGTGATGTATGAGTGTCGGATCGGATGTATTGCTGCAACTCGCGGGTTTTACGTTCTTCAGTATTGTTAATCTCTTGAGCCTTACCCAAAGCGGCAGCGATGTCCGCAAGTGCAGGTTGCGCCAGGGCAGCCGTCGGTAGAAGCTCCTGCTGAGGCAGGGCAGGGCCTACCGGAAGGGACTTCACCTCAGTGACGTCGGGGTGCAGAGATAAGCGGTGCACATTATCGTGAGCCTGCTCCCAAAGAGTTTCCAGCAGAGCGCGGCGTTCGTTTACGCGGGCGAGTTGATCTTCTGCTGTGGCCTTGTGTCTCAGCGCTTGAAGTCGCTGGTTAGCGGTGACATCTAGGGTCGCTGACTCGGCGCTGCTCCGGAGTACCTGAAGGTGCTCGGTGTCGATGTCTATAACGATATCCCGCAGTGTGCTGATGATCTGCAACAGTGTGGTCATCAGCAACTGGGCATCGCTCAGGGCCCATCGAAGCCTGTCCTCGGTGCGGTGAGCACGTTCGAGTTCGAGCTGTGCCTGGAGAGTAGCTACAGCTACTTCAGTAGGACCTTGTGTTGTAGATGCTGGTGATTTTATCGAACGCCGCTTCTGACGATACTGATGAGCAGCGGTCAGTAGCTCGTCCGCCACGCAACACAGCTCCCTGTGGAGTTCCGGCCGAATGGAAGCGGCGCTGCTGGTGATCTCTAGGAACACCTTGACGAAGCGTTTCGACGGCAGGGAAGCCGTTCCTTTAAAGAGTCGATCGAGGTGTGACTTGGAAAACTTCATGTCGCTCACGGGATCGACTGGTGGCTCTTGCCCAGCCTCTATCCGCGCCCTTTCCTGATGAGCGCGGTACTGAAAGCGCTGCTCGATATCCCGTGCGCTGAGGCACGCTGCTTGGCTCTGGTCTCGCAGGAACCGGCCCAGCGCCACGTCTGGTTCCTCGTCGTGCCCTGTTGTCCGTGTCATGTTTTCCCCTGTCCCTGGTCTGACCCAGCGGCGTCCCTGGGACAGAGCAGGGGCACTGGATGTCGACCCAGCTCAAGGTGCCCGGAGCACGCAGTGAGTCCCAGGCAGTCCCGATGAAGGTTGGGGGCACCCTGCCCCATCACGATTCTCGCCTCAGCGACCTACGCAGGTCCCCAACTTCACGTAAATGCGCTGAGGAGAGCAACAGTGGCTACGCCCATCCACGACATCGCAAGCCCGGATACCATCACCCTGAGCGGTCAGGCCAACGGGATCGAGCATGTGCTCCTGCTGGCCGTACCGGAGTTCATCGGTGGACTTGCCGCCATGCTCGTCAGCGCCGTAGTCACGTGGGCCTTTCAGAAGTGGCGCAGGCGTGACACGCCCGACATCATCCACGACGACATGCCCAGCTGAAGCAAACACGAGGGTCACCGGAGGGCCGAGGGCTTCCACGTGATCTTGGGTGACTGGGTCGTATGTGCCGCCGCTGGCCTTGGTCCGGTCCTCCATGACGCTTCCCGCCCCCCATAAGCACGGTCTGACCAAGCAGGTCCTCGGGGGCACGCACAGGATTGCGCGACAGCTCGGCAAGCATGTCGATACGCGGGTGAAGAGTTTTCAGTCAGTCCTCTTTCTCTTTCGCCTTCGGCTTAAACGTCATCGTCTGTGTTTGCGGGTGAGCGGCGCCAGTCGGGAAGAGATGCGCCAAGCAGCAGGAGTGCTACTGGACCCCGCGCTTGACCTCTGCCTCGCCGATCTGGAGTCCTGTCCTCCCACCTGGGAATTTCCCTGGCGCGAAACGGTGCAGCCGGGTGGGTGTCTAACTGCGTGACAACGCCGACAGACAGCGGCGGACAAACGCGGACCCGTACAGACCATCGGAGCAGGTGAGAGACGCAGCGGCCCAAGGTGCGACGCCCACTCAAGTTCCTTCGGGACGAAGAGGTCATGGGTTAAAGGCCGTCGCGCTCGACCAGTGAGCCGTCAGGGCTCAGTGTGTAGAAGCGTGGCGGGTCCATGTCCTCCACAACTCTGCTCAGCTCCGCTTCCTGCTCGGCGGGGTCGGGCCCGTATGACTTTCGCACGTGGAATCCGTACAGCTTGATGGCTTCCGCGTCGACGTCGTCGGGCTCGGGACGGCCCTCCTGGATGAAGCCGCAGAGCGCGCGCAGTGCGTCCTCGCCCAGTTCCAGGGGGTGGAAGGGCAGGGCGTACGGCTCTTCCTCCTCGCCGGGCCAGGGGACGATGTCCGCTGGGCGGTCGCCGACCCAGTAGGGCAGCTCGAAGGGGAGCGGTTCGCCGATGTTCTCGATGATTCCGCTGTCCGGCGACAGGCTCAGAGAGCGGACGAGGCGCCCGTCCTCCCACACGGCGAACG
Organism: Streptomyces sp. AC627_RSS907; assembly: GCF_019049165.1. NCBI lineage: Bacteria > Bacillati > Actinomycetota > Actinomycetes > Kitasatosporales > Streptomycetaceae > Streptomyces > Streptomyces sp. AC627_RSS907. Next base: position 50,113 of record NZ_JAGMUE010000066.1, on the reverse strand, counting down.
CCAGCCAGTCGACGACGCTGTGCATGGCGTGCAGGACGAGCCGTCGGCCGGCGCTCGCCGCCACGAGGTGTTCCGGAAGCTGGGAAGGGGCGTCGATCATCACCCCCTGATCACCGATGACCTCCACACCCGGCCAGCTCGCTGCGCACACCATCCCCTCCGGCGGGTACACGCCGTCCCAGAGGTTCCTGCCCTCGCACTGCTCGATCTCCCGGCCCGGGTAGAGCCGCCGCATCATGGTGACCGTCCGGTCAAGGTCCGCCGCCCCCACCTGCCGCAGCAACCCCGGCACGTCGCCGTCCGCGTACACCAGCAGCCCCGTCTTGGCTCCCAAAACCCCTCCCAGAGCGTGACGCCTAATAGTGGGCGCACCCTAGCCACACCCACTGACAAGTCGGCTCAACCTGCCTGCCCGGCTGGGCCGTCTCTGGGCCGTCCGAGGTCGCTCGACAGTGGCCAATGATGACCAACGCCGACCACCAGGCGCACGGCACCACTGCCCCTGAGCAGGGAAAACCCAGCTCACCAAGATCCCCGGCCAAGACCCAGGGCAAGAAGACACCTCAGGTTGCGTCCCCTGGTGGGGCCACAGGTCGCCGCGATAGACCTGCGGTAGAGACCGAACTCCGGGCATCATCTGAGATCCGCAGTGGCGAACTGGCCGCACGCAGCGACTACGTGGGCACCCCTCACACCGAAGGACCACGCCCGCTCACACCTCTGGGAGGCCCCCCGTTGCCACGAACCATCCGCTTCGACAGGACCCACGAGGAGCTTCAGTTCGAGGACACTTGCCGCCAGTATCGCGACGTTGAAGGGTACGTCTTCCACGAGTCCGAACTTGCACAGTTCAAAGCCGTTGACCTTAAGCATGCTCTGCAAAGCGCAGCTCGCCTCTACGAGGCAGACGAAATGGATGTATTCATCGTCGAGGGCGACGAAGATGAGTTTGATGACGAGTGGTCACCGCCGGGCCCCGTACAGATCTCACTTCAAAAAGGAACGCTGGTCGTACAGATTCACGTTATCACGAAGGCAGAAGAGTTCAACGAAGAAACTCTACCCGACGTCTATCGGGCCATTCTCGCACCGTATCTAGCCAAACGTAGAGCAGCACTTCGCGACATCGAAATGGCTGTCGACTACCATACGTCTCCTTTCGTATGGCGCATCGATATCGAGTGCAGCCTACGCAATCGACGAGTCAGCGAATTATATGAAATCGGCAGTGGCGCGATTGCGCTCCTAGAGGCTGCCGAGAGCGGAGAACTCACCCGCGGGACGACCATCGAACTTCTCCGCGCGGGGCGAGCCGACGTTCTAATTGGCCAGCCAGAAGGCCCGTGGCTCGATGCAAAGAGTGCACATTACGACCTCGATACACAACACGGAAAGATCTCAATAGCCCAGGCGGTAGCGAGGTTTGCAAACGCCGAGCATGGAGGAATCGTCGTGGTGGGCATGCGAGGAAAGAAGGTCCCTGCGGGTGAGGTGATTCACAGTGTTTGCCCAGTACCTCTCGACGGGCGCACGCTCCGTCGCTATCAGAGCGCTCTGGAACATCATCTGTACCCACCCCCCGACCTACTTGACATCGAGGAGATCTCCGATGGCTCAGGGCTGGGCATTGTCTTTCTCCACATTCCACCTCAGCCCGAGGAGCTCAAGCCCTTCCTCGTCCATGGTGCGGTAGTGGACGGCCGCATTGAGGGGGCCTTCATTAGCATCGTCCGCCGCAGAGGCGAAGGGTCGATCCCTATCACCGCTCCTGCGATTCATTCCACGCTGGCTGCTGGCCGCGCCTTGCTGAGACGCGGCCAACTACCCGATGGTCCACAGAACTTGGAAGGCTCACCCTAGCGCCGGTCCTGGTGCTGCCGGGAGGTCCGTGCTAGACGCGTGCCAGATCCTGTGGAGAACCGCGGGGAACAACGGGCGACCAAGCCGACGGCCACCAAGCGTCAAGACCGCTTCGCCGCAGGTTAGCGTCACAGCGAGCCCGAGATCGCCTTAGCTTCCCAAGTTGAGGTCTCACCGGTGTCTGCGCCTGTCAGTCCAGCCAGACGAGCAACGCGTCGTCCGCCCTGGCAGCAGCCTCGAAGAACTGTGTAAGCCCGTCGTACCAGGGACGCCCCCACTCCAGCGAGCCAGGCTCACTCCATCCGAGCGGATACACCTCGGCGCCGGTCAGTTCAGCAGGATCCACGCCATTGACAAGCTGGTCATAGCTGGTGCCCCGCAGAGCTTTCGCCGCAAGCCGGACCCGCTCAGGCCGCAGGTACTTAGGAGGCCCGTACCCCCAGTCCTCGTCCTCGGCGAAGGGCTCTTCACCGTGGATCACGTTCACGGGAAACTCGGCGTGCGACAGCAGGAAGCGAAGCATGTCCCAGGTCTTGTACGTACTGAAGTGACGCGCCTCAGCCGGCGAGGGCTCCGTCTCCCCCTCGGCGTCCTGGACCTCTTCGACGAAGTCCAGAGCCCAGTCGGGGTCTTGGATCGCTCGGTCGAGCTCGGCAGCCGTGACACGCAGGTACTCACCGATCATGCTCATGGCCGGAGACTAGACGAGGCCACTGACAACGACCGCCGGACGGGCCGTCTCAGTTTCCTTCTCATTGTCATCGGCGTTCGGCCGAGGCCTTGGGCCGAATCCGGTCTGGTGATGAGACACCCATACACGCAGGTGAACGGCCCTGCACCCGGCCCGGTACGGCACCAAAACAATTGGAAAGCGTGCGCCCCCGAGCAACCTCCTTGGGCCGCCGTGCACCGCTGCGCGGAGCAGTGCGCCTTCCACAGAGGATATGTGCCCGGCAATCCTGCACTGGTCCGCACGACGGTCGAGACCGGGGGTGGGAGACATGGCTCGTACGCAGTCCAGGTGTGGAGCGCTCACAGAGAAGGGCACTCGGTGCCGACGGCTGGCGATGGTCGGTGCGTCGCGATGCAACCTGCACCGTGGCGAGTGGTCGTCGTACACCATCAAAAAGCGCAAGGAAGCCGAACGCAAGGCGAAGACACGCAAGCGGCGCAAGTGACCCCAGTCGGTGCGAGGTGACATCCATGGCTGACATCAACGACAGCGGACAGCGGCGGTGTCGTGCGGTCTGACACGGCCACGGCCGCCCCGCGCAGCACGGGTGGACAGGCGGTCAGACCGAACTCCTACAGCGCTGCTCAGCTTGCCGTGGACTGCTCATGGCCAGTCCTCACCTGGCCAAAGTGTGAGCCATCATGAAGAAACGGGGAGAGGAACCCGGAATCGCGGTCCAGGTCTCTCTCCCCGTCAAGGTGGAGCAGAGAGTGCGCCACCAGCCGTCGCTGCTCAGTGATGCTGGGGCTCACCCACCGCCAGGAGGTGTCCCCGACTGGTCGCAACGCGGAGCACGTCTCGCAGAGCCCCGGTCAGTTCCTGCGCCAGCCGGCGCAGGTCTTCCGCGTCGGCGTCCTCATCGTCGAGGGTTTCCGAGGCCTGGTCCATCAGCTCGGCTGCCGTTCCCAGCTGCACCGCCTCGATGTTGTCCGCCAGTCGGGACATGTACCCGCCCCTGTCGTCGGTGCTCAGGTAGCAGGGCTTGCCCTCCGGGCCCGACCATGGCAGGAGCCGCAGTTCGTCCGATGCCGTCATGCTTGCGTCTGCCTCTCGTCGGTCATGTGGTGGGTGGTGAAGACGGCGTCGACGCGGTCCCCCGGGAACACCAGAAGTGCGGCCTCGACGACCCGACCGGTGGCGTCGGTCGCGACGCGTGTGATCGCGAGGACTGGCGCGGTGGAGTTGGTCCGGAGGGTCGATGCTTCGTCCGGTGTAGGTGGGCGGGCACAGACCGTCTCCCGGACAGCAGCCGGCGGCACGCTGAGGACGGCGAATCTCGTGACCGCTTCCCGGTACGGCGGTTCGTCGTCGAGCACCCCAGCCGGGGCCAGGTCGCGCGGGATGTAGATGCGCGCCAGTCCGTGCGGTGACTCCCCCTCGTGACTGATGCAGGCGAACTCTGCCAGGGGGCTGCCCATCGGCACCTTCAGCAAGGTCATCAAATGCCCATGTGCCTGAACCGTAGTGCCGCGCACGGTGACGCGCAGATCCGCTTCAGCGGCCGTCCACGGGTCCAGCGTCCCCCATCCGCCGACGTACACGATCTTGCGGAGTGGGCGGCGAACGAAGTTGCCTTTGCCGTGGATCTTTTCGATGAGGCCTTCGCCCTGGAGGACCGCTAGGGCGCTCCGCAGTGTCACCGTGCTGACCTTGTAGTGGTCGGCCAGGCCGGCCTCGGACGGCAGGCGTTCGCCAGGCTTGATGCGGCCGGTCGTGATCTGGTGCCGGAGGTCGTCGGCGATGTCGTAGTGGCGCGAGGGCACGGACCGGTCACCGCCTTCTCATCAGCCGCACGGCGCCGAGTCGGGTACGCGTGTGTATGGTCAGCAGCTCGCCCGACTCGAAGAGCAGTTGCTTGGCGCCCTGGGGCAGTTGGAAGAGGTCCCGCACCCGGCAGGCCCGGCCGCCGAGTTGGATGATGTCGCCGCGTTGCACCGTGGCCGCGGTCACCTCGATGTTGGAGGCCAGCGCGCTCCTAGGGGTCCGGTCGATCACTGGCCTGCCTCCGCATCCGTGGACCGGTCGGGCATCGAGTGGCACGGGCAGTCGCACGTCTCGTAGACCACCGGCAGGTCGACCGGCGCCGATGCCGGGGAGGATTCCGCGCAGGCGAGGTGCGTGCCGATCCGGCATGCGGCCGATCGGTAGGGGACGGCCGCGGCGTCGGCGAGGTGAGGCTGTCGGCGCGAGGTCATCAGCGGACCCCCACAAGGGCCGACCATGCCTCAGCCGGTAGACGGGAAGCAACGACCACTGAACGCATCCGTACGCGCCTCTCACAGGCCAGCACGTACGGACGGACGAGCGCGACGTCCTCACCCGGGAGCGAGTGCCGGCGGTTCTCGCCGCTGAGGGCCCGGCTCGGGGTTGCCGTCGGCTCGTCGGTGAACGCGGGAGAAGCGAGAACGACCGGCGGCAGATAGGGCGTTAACGGGCGGCGATGCCTGCCCTTGGGGAAGTACCGCGCCCTGGTGAGCGATACGGCACGGCGGATACGGTTGAGCACGCTGCTCAGCTCCTATCGCTGATGGCTCGGTCCCCCGACATCGCCCGTCGCGGGGACCGCTTTGCGTACGACCGCCCAGAGGGTGCGGCCGTTCAGGCTGGTGGCGAGGAGACCGAACCGGTCTGCCTCGGCCACCACTTCGAGCACCTCCCGCCATAAGTCGGCGGGGAGCGATTCCGGCACATCCGCCTCGACCGTCGTGTACCGGTCGCGCTCCTCCACACGGGTGAAGAGCCCGACGGCGGACAGCCGAGCGGCGATGGCCGCCGCGCTAACTCCCGAAGCGGGCACAGGGCAGCCTCCGTCACCGGTGATCACTTTCAGTAAAGCTAGTTAACTAGATTAGAGCTAGTGGACTAGATTTTCCATATGCCTGAGCAACCGCCCTATCTCCGCGTCGCCGACGAACTCCGGCGGCGGGTCGCGGAGCACGTATGGGAGCCCGGGGATCGCCTGCCGTCCCGCGCCCAGATCGGACAGGAGTGCGGTGTCGGCGAGAACGTGGTCCGGCGGGCTCAGGAGCTGCTGATCTCCCAGGGCGTGCTGGAGGGCCGCGCCGGTTCGGGCACGTACGTCGCCGAGCCCCGGCAGCGCGTGCGCATGGTCCGGTCATCGGCACGCGAGCAGCCCGACGGGTCGCCGTTCCGGGCGGATATGAAAGCCGTGGGCAGGCAAGGGGACTGGGAGAGCCGGACCGACGCCAAGGTGCCGGCTCCCGCGGACATCGCGGCACGGCTCGGCATCACCGAGGGCGACCTGTGCGTCCGCACCGCGTACGAGTTCCTGGCCGACGGCAGGCCGGTGCAGCTCGCGACGAGTTGGGAGCCGTACGACCTCACCGGCGGCACGCTCGTCGTCCTCCCCGAGGGAGGGCCACACGCCGGGGCCGGTGTCGTGAACCGCATGGCCGCGATCGGCGTCACCGTCAGCCACGCCACCGAGCAGCCGGAGCCGAGGCAGGCGACCGCCGAGGAGGCGTCACTCCTGGGCGTCCAGAAGTCCGCGCTCGTCACGCACATCCGCCGGACGTACTACAGCGACCAGGGGCGGCCCGTGGAGACTGCGGACATCGTGGTGCCCGTCGCTCACTGCGAGATCGTCTACGAGATCCCGGTCAACCGTCCCTAGCCCTGCCACTCCCCCGGTCGAATGCGTGTCGAAGTCCGGCCGACGCGACGCCGAGCGTGGGAGGGTGACCAGGTCAGCGAAGGTGCGGCACGCGATACAGCAGGCGCCTTCTAAGCGCTTGGCCGCAGGTTCGAGTCCTGCCGGGGGCGCCCATGCACGGGAAGCGCGGGGCATCGTCCGCGCCCCGCCGGGCCTCGACGGGGTTTCGACGGGACTCGTCCGTCCCGGCGCCGGGCCCCCTCAGCAGACGCACACCACCGGGTGCTCACCTCCGAGTGCTCACCTCCCGGCGGTCACCCCCGGGCGGTCGCCTGGGCGTCGCCCGGGCGGTCACCACCACGCCGCCGCTACGCGGTTGCCACTGGGCCACAGCCCCTGATTCCGCACATGGCCCTGTCAGGATCGCCCACATTTGAGTGATTGCACCGGTATGGCGCGCTTCCTGGTGACGATGGAACGGTTAACCACCTTTCCACCGTTTTCCGGAGACGCTCATGCGCACTGCCGCCATCGCCGCCCATGCCCCGCCCGCCGCCGGGCGCTCAGGACCCGTGCCTCCCGCGCCGGGGCAGGTGGAGGAGCGGAGACTCGTCTTCGAGGGCTTCGCGTACCACTGCCGTGTCGTCCATCAACCCGCGCCGCTGACCGCTCCGTTGGTGCTGCTCGGAGGTTCTTCCCAGAACAGGTACTCGTGGCAGGGCCACGAGAAGTGGCTGTCACCCCTGTGCACGCTGATCACCGTGGATCTCCCCGGCTACGGCAGCTCGGACTTCCTGCCCGCCCGGTACGGCATGGACTTCCTCGCCGCCGCGGTCAAGCACATGCTGGTGGCCATCGACACGCCGCGAGTGAACCTGTTCGGCGGCTGCTTCGGCGAGGTCGTCGGCCTCCGCTTCGCGCAGCTCCATCCGGAGTTCATCCGCCGCATCGTCTTCTGCGGCGCGGCGAAGGACCTTCCCGCGCTCTACACGGACGCCGTACCGCGTCTGTCACGGGCACTCGCACGCGGCGAGATCGACGAGGCCGCCGGCGGGCTGGTGCGGCTGTTCATGTCGAACCCGGGTGCCGGGCGGGTCCGCAAGCACGCGGCCGTGGCACGCCTGCTCCAGCAGCAGTTCCTGAACCAGACGCCGGACGAGATCAGGAAGGCGGTCGAGCACAACACGAGGCTGACGACACACGGCTGTTACCGGCCCCTGCCGGTTCCCGACGTGCCGTCCCTGGTGTTCACGGGGGAGTTCGACACCCTGTGCACGCCGCAGATGGGCCGTGAACTCGCCGCGACCATGCCTGCCTCGCGGTTCACCACCATCAAGGAGGCGGACCACCTGGTCACCGTCGAGCGCAGGCAGGAGTCCGCGGACCTGATCGGCCGGTTCGTCACCCATCGCGCCATCGACGACCTGCCGTACTGCAATCCGGTGGAGTCACCGTGCGCCGGTTCCGCCCACACCACGACACACCGGTGAGAAGCCACCATGGGGGACAGAGGGAACAGCGGCAACGGGGCGGACGACGCGGCTCGGCGTCGTCCGCCCCCTCGCCGAGGCACACGGACTTCCGGAGAACACACGAAGACGTCCGGAGAACGCACGAAGAATGGCCGGGACCCGATGTCGGATCCCGGCCATTCTCCGCTGCAAGAGTGACTCGCGCGACGGGCGCCGGCGCCGCTGGGGCGTCTCGGCTGCCTCGTGGGATGTCAGGGGTTCTTCTTCTTCGCCACGACGGTGTTGCTGCTGCAGCTGACGTAGCCCGCACCCGAGCAGGACTGCGACTGCTTGTTGACGAGCTCGAACTTCCCGGCCTCGTCAGTAAGCCGGTACTCGCTCACCTGAACGCAGCGAACGTTGCCATTGCTGTCCTCGACGCACTTCGCGGGCTCACCCTCGGCAAAGGCCTGGCCGGCACCGACACCTGCCAGAGCAATGCCCCCCAGGGCCCCCACCGTCGCTGCGATCTTCTTCGAAATGAACATCTGCTCTTTTCCTTTACGGGCGACCCTCCGTGACTGAACGGCAGGGTCGTTCCGAATGCTGGATCGGCGTATATGCCGAACAGGCCCGGGACTCGAGCACCTGGGTCCGAGTCCCGGAGCCTGCCTAGATCACTGGATCAGTGATGTTCAGCCGCCGAGGCCGAGGGTGGCGTTGCAGGTCGCGGAGCTGATGTCCGTGGCCTGACCCTGGACGCCCGCGAGGACGTTGGCCACCACGTTGACGTCGCTGACGTTCACCAGGCCACCGAAGGCGGACTCGTCCGCCGAGCACGAGGTGGTCTGGTCGTTGTCCAGCTTGAAGTGCGGGTCCTCACCAGCGTGGCTGACGCCAGCGCCGAGGAAGCCAACACTGCCGAGCATAGCCGCGACGACCGCAGCCTTCTGGATCTTGCGCATTACCTCTCCGTTTCGGTTGCGTCGATACAGCCCGTTATGGGCTGTTCACCGACAGTCACGACTATAGGCGGTCTTCGGCGCCCTTGTGTAGTCGAAACACCCATACGCGTAAATTTCTTCAGAAATCCCTGTCCCGACGCCGCCCGGCCAGGGCCCCGGAGGCCGTGGTTCCGCCCTGGCCCGGCGCAGTCACGCGTACCGGTAGATCCGGCTCACGTCCTCCAGCTCGCCCGGTGTGACGTCCCACGGCGGCAGCTTCTCGTGGCGTGCCACGACGCGGCCGTGCTGCCTGTCGCGGGAGCCCGGCGGTTTCGCGGGGAGGTAGCGGGCCCCGGCGTGGCGGCGCTGCCAGCGGTACCACTGCAGGTCGACGAACGCGTGGTGCAACCAGAAGACGGGGTCGTTGACGGCGGCGGCGCCGAGCATGTCGCCGCCGACCCACCGGTGCACCCTGTTGTGGTTGCGCCAGGAGACGCTGCCACGGCCGGTACCCCACCCTTCCAGCTTGTTGCGGAACCCCTTGGTGACCGTCGAGTTCCAGGGCGCCACGTCATAGGCGGGGTCCTTCAGCGCCCATTCGAGGTCGCTCTTCCCGGGCAGGTCGATCGGGGCGCTCCGGCGGCCGAGGTCCCGGGTGAGGAACCCCCCGTCGGTCACGCCCACCCGGATGGGCCAGTTGCCCTCCTGATGGGCGAACGGGCCGGTCGTCACCCGGTGGTCGGAGCGCCGCCCGTTGCCGCCCATGAGATCCGCCGTCCAGGGCGCCGAGGTGGTCGTGCGGTCGCGGGTCCAGTCCCAGTACGGAAGGGTCACCGAGGAGTCCACCCGGCGCAGGGCACGCTCCAGGTCGAGCAGGAGCCTGCGGTGCCAGGGCAGGAAGGAGGGAGCCATGTGCGCCGTGCGCAGGCCGCGCTCGCCGTCGGGGGCGTTGTAGGCGATGTGCATCCGCACGAACTCGTCGTACTCGCCCCGCCGCTTGACCTCCAGCAACGCGTTGACGAACCTGCGCCGCTCGGTCCTCGTGAGCGTGGCGGCGTCCTTACGCACGTACGCCATGCCGGCCCCCCGCGTGCTCGTGTGCCGCTGCCGTGCCCGTCGGCGCCCCGGCAGGGTCGCGCAGCCGCCGGCCGGGGCCGAGCGCGTCGACGGCGGCGCGGGCGGCCTCGAGTGGGGTGGAGTACGAGCAGTAGTGGTCGACCATGCTCAGCCAGGTGCCGTCGGCGCGGCGCATCAGGTGCAGGGGACTCCCGTCGACGGTGACGTGCCACCGACCGTCCTCGGCCGTGTCGCCGGCGGAAGGTGGGACACCCCGGATGCGGTGGCCGCGCCAGGTCTCGTCGAAGCCGGTCTCGGGCGGGGCGCTTGCGGACCGGGGCCGTGGGCGGGCGGACCGGAAGGCGGTCAGCGCCGGGGCCAGGGCGGCGGCGAGTGCGCAGGCGCGCAGACCGCGCGTCACGTCCCGCCGTGTTCTTCCCTCCGGTTCGGGCAGCGCCCGGCCCGGTGCCCCGTCCTCGGCACCCGCCGGTGCCCCGCCCATGTCGATGATCATGCTCCACTCCTCGTCCGTGCGGTTGTCACCAGCGGTAACCGGCGAACGCGGCAACCGGTCACCGCCGTGCGGCGAAGACGGTGGATGCCGGTAGCGGCACCGGACGGACGTTCGGAGTCCTGCCGTGGACCGGAGCGCCGGCCGCGCGGAGGGGGACGGCGTCACCGACCGGGTCATGCACGAAAGCCGGCCCCCCGGGCGTGCGGGGGCCGGCTTTCACAGGACGCGGCGTCAGGCGTGCGGCTCCAGGTCGCCGTGGACCGGCTCGGCCTCGGCGCCACGGCCGCCGTGTCCTATGTCGGGTTCCTTTCTCCGGCAACACCGTTCACACGCTGGTCGCCGGAGGGGGAGTCCGTCACCGCGCCCGACGATCCGGCGACCGGCGACCGGCGACCGGCGACCGGCGACCGGCGACCGGCGACCGACGATCCGGCGGCCGACGCGGAACCCGTGGGGCCGACGCGGAACCCGTGGGGCCGCGGATCGGCAGGTCCTTGAGAGGGGACCTCCGCTGACTTCTCCGGTGGCTATCGCGCGACGCTCACGAGGCGGGCAGCAGCGGTGCGAGCAGCGGCAGCTTGATGCCCGCGAGCAGGGGCACCTGCGTCGTCGCCGTCAGCGTCGGGTCGGCCGGAGCGGGCAGGGTCGACGCCTGCGGGTCGGGGCCGAGCAGCGCGTCGACGAGTTCCTTCACCTCGGCCAGCAGGCCCTCGAGCGACGAGGGCTCCTGGGCGACGTCCCCCTGCTCGTCGGAGAGCAGCAGCTTCAGGAGTTCGTCGACGGCCTGGCGCACGGTGTCCAGCAGGTCGCCCGTGAGGTCGTTCTCCGTCTCGATGACCAGCGTGTCGTCCGCCGGGGCGGACACGTCCGGGGTGGTCGCCGAAACCGACTCGTCCGTGTCCTCGTCCGTGTCCGTGGTCGCCGAGTCCGACTCCTCCGGGGTGTCCGTGGCCGCCGGAGCCGGTGCCGCGGGTGCCGCCATGGCCTCCCGGGCCTTCGCGGCCGCCTTCTCCACGGCCTGTCTGGCGGCCTCGCCCAGTCTCTTGGCCTCGGCGGGGGGCAGGTGGCCGCCGTTCGCGGCGAGCACGGCCTCCAGCAGGTCGACGACCGGGGCCAGTTCGCCCGCGTGCGCGTCGAGGCTCTTGACCTGCACGAGCAGCGTGTCGGACGACGCCGCGGGGGTGCGTTCGCGGACCGGGTCGGCCGCCATGGCCGCGGGGCCGGTGATCCCGACCAGGAGGGCGGCGCAGCACGCGCCGAGTGCGATGCGCCGTGCGGGCAGAGCAGGCATGGGGTTCCTTTCGATGGAGCTCGGAGCTTGAGCCCACGGTCAGTGCGCCCCGGGAGCCCCGCAACCGGAGGGGTCCCGTTCGCCGTCCCGCCCTTCACCCTGCTGCCGCGACATGCCTGATCAGGCGCTGCGTGAGGCCTGCCAGGACCTGTCCCCGTTCGGCGCAACCGAGGGTGGCGCCCGGCCGGCCTCCGGATGGTCGGCCGACCGGGGGCGGCCGCCCGAAGGGGTCTTCACATTCCCAACACACTTGTCGTTATGCCCCGACTTTCACTGAATTCGCCCACTTGATGGCTAGAGTTGCCACCTCCTGACACACCCTCCGCAGGCGGACGCATCGCGCTCGTGTCGCTGCCCGCCCTCACACGCACCCTCACCTCCCTCTCCACCTCCTGTTCCGATCTGTTCCGAGCAGTTCCGACCTGTTCCGACCTGTTCCGAAAGGGCACCAACGGTCATGCGCCATTCCCTGGGTCAGCGGCTTCGCAGTGCGACGGTGGGCGTCCTCGCCCTCACGACGATGTGGGCACCCGCCGGCTCCACGTCGGCGGCGCCGGCCGCGCCACCCGCTCCCGAGGCTGCCGAACTCCCGTTCGCCCAGCGGTACGCGGCGCTCCAGCACGGCGGCATCGTGCGCGCGGCCAACACCTCCATCACCTGCCGCACGGAACAGGCACCGTCCTGCGCGGGCGTACAGGCGGGCGGCGGCGGGGTGAACGGCGGCTTCGACATGTTCTACGTCGACGTCGACCACGACCCGAACACCTACAACTCCTCCCGCGCCGAGGTCCGTCTGCCCACCGGCGCCCGGGTGACGTACGCGCGCCTGTACTGGGGCGGCAACCTGCGCGTGGGCGAGCAGAAGCCCTCGCGGGACAACGGGCGGGTGCTGATCGCCGAGCCCGGCGGGGAGTACAAGGAACTCCTCGCGGACACGGTCGTCGGACACCGCGTGACCGACGGCGCGGACGCCTTCCAGGCCTCGGCGGACGTGACGGGGCTGGTGCGGGACAGCGCGCCGGGCCTGTACACCGTGGCCCAGGTCAACGTGGCCAGCGGCAGGTCGGCGGCCGGGGCGTGGGGCGGCTGGACGCTGGTGGTGGCCTACGAGAACCCGGCGGAACCCCTGCGGCACCTCGCGCTCTGGGACGGCTTCGCACCGCTGCAGTCCCGCGCGGCGGAACTCCGGCTGCGCGGCCTGCGCTTCCCCGCCGGCGCCGGCGGCAGCGTGGGCCTGGTGGCCTACGACGGCGACCGCGGCACCGGCGGCGACTCGCTCACCGTGGCCACCGGCTCAGGTTCCGCCTCGTTCGCCGACGCGGCCAACCCCGCCGCCGACATCCTGAACTCCAGCATCAGCGGGCCCGGGGAGTCCTCCCCGACGCGTGTACCGGCGTACGCGCACACCCTCGGCTACGACTCCGACGTGTTCCCCCTCGCGGGACGCCTGCCGCACGCCGGTGACGAGGCCACCTTCCGGCTCACCTCCGAGCGGGACGCGGCGTGGGCCGGCGTGCTCTTCGCCGCGGTCGACGCCCGGCGGTGAACGCGTCACCCCCCGGCACCAGCGCCTACCCGAGCGAGGAATCCGTGGCCCCGTCCCCCTCCGGCCGCCGGCCGCGGGTCCTGCACGTCACCCAACCCGTGGACGGCGGGGTCGCCCGCGTCGTGACGGACCTGGTCCGGGAACAGTTGAGGCACGGCCTGGACGTCACCGCGGTCTGCCCCGACAGCGCGCTCACCGCGAGGCTGCGGGCGCTCGGCGCGCAGGTACGGCACTGGCAGGCGACGCGGTCGCCGGGCCCGTCGCTCCTGCGGGAGGTACGGCAGCTCGCCCGGCTGGTCGACGAGGTGCGCCCCGATCTGGTGCACGCGCACAGCGCGAAGGCCGGGCTCGCCGGGCGGCTCGCGGTGCGGGGACGGATTCCGACGGTCTTCCAGCCGCACGCCTGGTCGTTCGAGGCGGTCGGTGCGGGCACCGCCGCCCTCGCGCTCAGGTGGGAGCGATGGGGGGCGCGTTGGGCCGCACGGGTGGTGTGCGTGAGCGAGGCCGAACGCGTGACCGGCGTGCACGCCGGGATCACCGGCCGGTGGACCGTCGTCCCCAACGGCATCGACCCCGGGCACTACCGCCCGGCCGCCGCCGGCGCCGTACGGGCCCGGCTCGCGCCGCTCGCCGGCGTCCGGCCGGCGGCTCCGCTCGCGGTCTGTGTGGGACGGCTGTGCCGGCAGAAGGGACAGGACGTCCTGCTGCGGGCGTGGGACGCCGTGGTGCGCCGGGTGCCCGACGCCCGCCTCGTCCTGGTCGGCGACGGGCCGGACCTCGACCGGCTGCGCCGGCAGGCCCCCGGGTCCGTGCTGTTCACGGGGGCCGTCACCGACACCTCCCACTGGTACCAGGCCGCCGATCTCGTCGTCCTGCCGTCCCGCTGGGAGGGCATGGCGCTGGCCCCGCTGGAGGCGATGGCCTGCGGACGGCCGGTGGTGGTCACGGACGTCGACGGGGCCCGCGAGAGCCTGCCGCCCTCCCTCGCCGCGCGGTGCCTGGTGCGGCCCGAGGACCCCGCGGAGCTGGCCGAGGCCGTCGCCGGACTGCTGCTGGACCCACCGCTGCGCGAGTCCCTCGGCGAGCGGGGCCGCCGCCACGTGCTGTCCCTCCACGACGTACGGCACACCGCCGAGCAGATCACGGACGTCTACCACGCCCTGCTCGGCGCCCGGCCCGCGGCAGCGGGGGCGCCCCCGTCCCCAGCGGGCCGGCGGGGCACCGGGGCCCGCGGCGCCGAACGGCGCCGACCGCTCGACAGGGGCTGGGGCACCGAGGCGAACCGGACACCACAGCACGTCGAGTCCACCGAACACAGGGAGTCCATCCACTCGTGACTGCCGAACGTACCGTGCCCTCCCCCGGCGTAACGCCACGGGACCACGGATTCCCACCCGTCTCCGTCAGGCCCGCGCTCGGCACCGCCACCGGGTCCCGGCTCCCCGCCCCGCGGCCCCCGGCCCGGCCCGGCCCGGCCCTCGCGCTGGTCGCCGTGGACGCCGGCGCAGCGCTGCTGGGCACGACGGTGCTCGCCGACGCCCAGCGCCACCCCTTGCTCCTCGCCCTCCTGCTCGTCGCCTCGCTGCTGCTGCGCCCGCGCGACCGCCGGCCGCCGGTGCCGGGGCTGCTGGAGGAACTGCCCGCCGTCTGGGGCCGTATCGCCGTCGCCTGGCTGGCGTCCGCCGCGCTCTGGGCGGCCTACCGGCCGGAACACGCGCTGTCCGCCGGCACCGTGCTGACCGGCCTGGTCCTGCAGGCGACGGCAGGCTGCGTGCTGCGCGCGGCCGTGCACGGGCGGCGGCGCGCCGCACTGCTGCGCCACCCGCACACCGCGCTCGTCGTCGGCCCGGCCGCCACCGCGCAGCGCGTCGCCGCCGCCGTACTGCGCCACCCGTCGTGCGGCGTACGCCCGGTGGGGATCGTCGCCGAGCGGCCGGACGGCACCGGGGGGATCCCGGTGCTGCGGACCGGCGCGGAGGTCGAGCGGGCGGTCATCCAGAACGGGGTGCGGGCGGTACTGACCGTCCACCCCTCGGTACGTGCCGAACAGGGGCCGCTGCTGCGCACGCTGGCCGAGTCGGGGTGCGCGATCTGGGAGGTCGACGCCGACTCCCCCTCGTACGCCACGGGGGGACGGCTGGCCGGGTTCTCCTGCCGGCGTCTGGACCCCTCCCCCGTGCGCCGCGCCGGCGCGGGCAAGCGGCTGCTCGACATCCTCGTGTCCGGCGCGCTGCTGCTGCTGGTCAGCCCGCTGCTGCTGGTGTGCGCGACGGTGCTGCGGATCAGTGACGGCCCGGGCGTGGTGTTCCGGCAGGAGCGGATCGGCAGGGGCGGAAAGCCGTTCACGCTGCTGAAGTTCCGTACCCACCGCCCGGTCGACGAGCACGAGTCGGCGACCCGGTGGAGCGTCGCCGACGAGAGCGGGATGCGCTGGTTCTGCCGCATGCTGCGGCGCACCTCGCTCGACGAGCTGCTCCAGCTGTGGAACGTACTGCGGGGGGACATGAGCCTGGTCGGGCCGCGGCCCGAACGCCAGTACTTCGTGTCCCAGTTCAGCCAGGCCTACCCCGGATACGCGGCCCGGCACCGGGTGCGGACCGGCATCACCGGCCTCGCCCAGGTCCACGGGTTGCGCGGTGACACCTCGATCGAGGACCGCTGCCGGTTCGACAACGCCTACATCGACGACTGGTCGCTGTGGCAGGACGTCTGCATTCTGCTGCGCACCGCGGCCATGCTGGTCCGTCCGACGGGGAGCTGACCGACGTGAGCCACACCCTCGCCCTCGCCCCGCTCCCGCCCCGGGTCGCCGCGCTGGTACCGGTCCTGCCGCTGGTGGCGGTGCTCGCCCTGCTGGCCCTGCCGCCGACGGGGGACGGTGCGGGGCCCGCCGACGTGGCCTCCGGACTGGTGGTGGCGTACTGCGTCATCCGTCTGCTGCGTGAGCGACGGCGCCCGCTGTCGGCCGTCGCGGTCTGTGTGCTGGGCCTGCCGGTCGTGGGGATCGCGCTCGCCGCGGCGGGGGCGTCCTCGCCGCAGGCCGGGCTCGCCGGCATGGGCCGTTACCTGCAGCTCTTCGTGCTCGTCCCGGCCGCCGTGCTGGTGCTGGTCCGCCACCGGACCGACTTCCGGGTGCTGGCCTGGTCGTTCGTCGGGCTCGCGGTGTGGCAGGGGGCCGTCGGCGTGCACCAGTACGTCACCCGCGGCGGTGCTTCCTACCAGGGCCAGGACATCCGGGCGGTCGGCACCTTCGGCGCCCACGACGTGATGGGCATGGCGTCGGCGGTCTCCCTGGGCGTGGTGTGCGCGGTCGGGATCGCGCTGGGCCGGGCACCGGTGTGGCAGCGGCTGACCGCCGCGGGCTGCGCGCTGGCCCTGCTGGCGCCGCTCGCGCTCTCCTTCAGCCGGGGCGCCTGGATCGCGACCGCCCTGACGTGCGCCGTGCAGCTGGCGCTGGCCGGGCTGCGGCGCGCGCTGAAGGTGGCCGCGGTGCTGGCCGCCACGGGGGTGGTCCTGATGGGCGGGTTCGGTGTCGGCACGGCGCAGCTGCAGGAGCGGATCGACAGCATCGCGCGGGTCACCGACGCCCCGGACCAGTCCGTCGTCGACCGGTACGCCCTGTGGGAGTCGGCCGCCGGCATGTGGCGCGAGCACCCGCTGACCGGCGTGGGCCTGAAGAACTTTCCCGCGTACCGCGACGGACACGCCACGCTGGCCCTGTCGTCGGGCAGCGACGTCGAGGGCGCCGGGGTGGAGTACGAGCGGCAGGCGCTGCTGTCGCCGCACAGCATGTACCTGCTGCTGCTGAGCGAGCAGGGCCTGATCGGGCTGCTCACGCTCGCCGGGAGCTGGCTGGCGCTGCTGGTGTGCGCGGTACGGGGACTGCTGCGCGTGCGCCGTCGCGGGCCGGGTCTCGACTGCGCGCTCGTCGCCTGCGGGCTGCTGGTCTGGCTGCTGACCGACTTCGCGTACGGGGACATCGGCGGCCCCTCGACCCTGCTGACCGGCCTGGGCCTGGGCCTCGCCGCGTGGTGGGCCCTGACCGGCACCGAGTCGCGGGCCGTCACGCCACAGCCCGGGGCACGGGAACGCGTCGGGGAGGCCGTGGCGCGATGACGGTGGTGCCTTCACAGACCCCGAGCCCGGAGACCGACGGGGCCATGACCGACGGGGCGCCGGCCGACGGGACCATGACCGGCGGGACGCCGGCCGTTGGGGTGCCGGCCGACGAGGCGGCGTCCGACAGGGCGGCGACCGACAGGGCGGCGACCGTGCCGATGGCGCGCGCGGCGGGGGCCTCCGCCGGGGTGGAGCCCGGTTCGGGGGGGCTCTCCCGGAAGTTCCTCGCCCGCGCCACGCTCGTCACGGCGTCGCTGTCGATCGCCGGGTCGCTGCTCGGCCTGGTGCGCGACCAGTCCCTGGCGCGGCTGTTCGGTGCCGGGAGCGACACGGACGCCTTCCTGGTCGCGTGGACCGTGCCGGAGCTGGCCTCCACGGTGCTGATCGAGGAGGGGCTGGCCCTGGTGCTGATCCCGGCGTTCAGCCTGGCACTGGCCCGTCGCGCCCGGGGTGCCGAGGGCGACCCGGTGCGTGCCCTGGTCGCCGCGACCCTGCCCCGGCTGTGCCTCGCCCTCGCCGCCATGGCCGTGCTGGTCGCCGGTGCGGCTCCTTTCCTGGTCCGGGTCCTGGCACCGGGCCTGCCCGACCCCCGTCTCGCCGTCGACTGCACGCGGCTCACGGCGATCAGCGTGCTGGCCTTCGGGCTGGCCGGGTACTGCAGCGCCGCCCTGCGCGCCCACCGCCGCTTCTTCGCGCCCGCCGCCATCTACGTCGCCTACAACACCGGCATCGTCGCCGTGATGTTCCTGCTCGGCGGCCGGTGGGGCGTGCGCTCCGCGGCGGCCGGGGTCGCGGTGGGCGGCTTCCTCATGGTGGCGGTGCAACTGCCCTCGCTGTGGCGCCGGCTGACGTCGCGCACGCCGGCCGCCGCCGGGCCCGGGACCGACGTCGAGGAGCGGCCGATGCGGCTCGCCCTGATCGCCGCCGTACTCCTGTTCGCCCTGTGCCGCCAGTCGCAGGTCCTCGTCGAGCGCTTCCTCGCCTCCTCGCTGCCCGCCGGGGCCATCTCGCACCTGAACTACGCGCAGAAGGTCGCCCAGATCCCGATGACCCTGTCGCTGATGGTGTGCACCGTCACCTTCCCCGTGGTCGCGCGGGCGCTCGCCGACGGGGACACCGAACGCGCCCGTGCCCGGGTGGAACGGGACCTGCTGCTGGCCGCCTGCGTGGTGCTGCTGGGGATGAGCGCGGTGCTCGCCTGCGCCCCGCAGATGATCGCGCTGCTCTTCCAGCGGGGCGCGTTCACCGTCTCCGACACCGTGGCGACGGCCGGCGTCATGCGGGTGTACGCGCTCGGACTGCTGGGCCAGACGCTGGTGGGCGCCCTGCTCCGCTCGTACTTCTCGGCGGGCCGGCCCCGCTGGTACCCCGTCGGCGCGATGGCCGCCGGCATCGTCGTGACGTCCCTGACCGGAGCCGTGGCCGTACGCCCCTGGGGGGTGGCGGGGATCGCCGCCGCCAACGCCCTCGGCATCACCCTCACGGCCGCCCTCATGCTCGCCGGGCTGCGCACCGCCCGGCGCGGCGACCCGCACGGTGTCTCGGTCCGCGTCCGGCAGGTCCTGGCCGAGCTGACCGGGCCGGTGCTCGCCACGGTCGCCGCCACCGTCGCCGGCGCGTTCGTCGCGAGCCGGTTCCCGGCCCCCGTCGCGGGTCTCGCGGCCGGCTGTCTGACCGTGACCGCCGTCTTCGTCCCGCTCGCCTGGGCCCTGGGCCCCGGTTCCCCGTCCGCACTGCGCTCCGTACGCACCGTCACACGAAGGCTCCCCCATGGCCGCTTCCGTTGATTCCGTCGAGACCGGCGCCCTCCCCGCCCCACGTCCGGGCCCGCCGCCGTGGGTGGCGATGTACCACTCGGTGGGCGACTGCTCGGACGACCCGTACCGCGTCACGGTCACGCCCGAACGCCTCGGGCGGCAGCTGGCCTGGCTGCGCCGGCGCGGACTGCGGGGCGTGTCCGTCGCCGACCTGCTCGCCGCCCGCTCCCGGGGCGGGGGACGCGACCTGGTCGGACTCACCTTCGACGACGGGTACGCCGACTTCGTCACCGGCGCCCTGCCGCTGCTGCGGCGCTGGGGCTGCGGCGCCACCCTCTTCGTCCTGCCCGGCCGGCTCGGCGGCGTCAACGCCTGGGACCCGCTGGGCCCGCGCAAGCCGCTGCTGAGTGCGGACGGCATCCGGCGGGCGGCCGCCGAGGGCGTGGAGATCGGCTCGCACGGCCTGACGCACGTCGACCTCACCCGGGCCGACGACCTCACCCTCAAGGCCGAGACCGTCGAGAGCCGCGCGCGGCTCGAGGAGTTGACCGGCGCCCGCGCCGACGGCTTCTGCTACCCGTACGGCACGGTCGACGCCCGCGCCGTCGAGGCCGTACGGGAAGCGGGGTACACCTACGCCTGCGCCATCGACCCCGGGCCGCTGACCGGCCCGCACGCCCTGCCGCGCGTCCACATCGGCCAGAACGACACGTCCTGGCGGCTGTTGCTCAAGCACCGTCTGCACCGGCTGCGACGGCGCCCGGTGGAGGGCCTGTGAGATGAGGGCCCTGCACATCATCACCGGCCTCGGCGTGGGCGGGGCCGAGCAGCAGCTGCGGCTGCTGCTGCGTCACCTGCCCGTCGAGTGCGACGTCGTCACGCTCACCAACCCCGGCGCGGTCGCCGAGGGCCTCGCCGCCGACGGGGTCCGCGTCGTGGACCTCGGCATGGGCGGCAACCGCGACCTGAGCGTGCTCCCCCGGCTGGTCCGGTTGATCCGCGCCGGCGGCTACGACCTGGTGCACACCCACCTGTACCGGGCCTGCGTGTACGGCCGGCTCGCCGCGCGGGTCGCCGGGGTCCGCGCCGTCGTCGCCACCGAACACTCCCTCGGTGACTCGCAGATGGAGGGCCGCGACCTGACCGCGGGGGTGCGCGCGCTGTACCTCGCCAGCGAGCGGCTCGGCTCGGCGACGGTCGCCGTCTCCTCGGCGGTGGCCGACCGTCTGAAGCGCTGGGGCGTGCCCGCGCCCCGCATCGAGGTCGTTCCGAACGGCATCGACCTGGACCGCTTCCGCTTCGACCGGGAACGGCGCGACCGCACGCGCCGGCGCCTCGGCCTGCCCCAGGGCGCGTTCGTCGTCGGCGGCGTCGGCCGGCTCACCCCCGGTAAGCGGTTCGACGTCCTCGTCCGCGCGCTCGCCCGGCTCGGGGACGACCACTGGCTGCTGCTGGTGGGCGGCGGCCCCGAGGAACACGTCCTGCGGCGCACGGCCCACGAGGCGGGCGTGGCCGGCCGCGTCCTGTTCACCGGCGAACGCCCCTACCTCCCCGACGGCTCGCCGGGCCCCGACCTGCCCTCGCTCACCTCGGCGATGGACCTGTTCGCCTCCCCGTCCACGGAGGAGGCCTTCGGTCTGGCCGCCGTGGAGGCGCTGGCGTCGGGCCTGCCGGTGCTCTACGCCTCCTGCCCGGCGATCGAGGACCTGCCGCCGCCGGCCACCGCCCGGCGCGTGCGCGGCGGCCCCGAAGCGTACGCCCGGGCCATCGCCGGTGCGCGCGCGGCGGGACCCGGGCCGCGCGCGGCCCCCGAGGCCGCGCACCGCTACAGCATCACCCGCAGCACGGCCCGCCTCATGGACGTGTACGCGGCAGCCGTCTCCCGTCCGCCGTCCGCCCTCTCACCCCTCGGAGCAAGCCCGTCATGACCGACACCGCGACCCGTCACCGCCCCACGTCCCTGGCTCGCCTCAGGAGGCCGCCGTCCTGGACCGCGCTCGCGGCCGGCACCCTCCTCGGCGGCCTGCTGGGCGGCGCGTACGGCGTGTTCACCCCCGTCACCTACACGGCCACCAGCTATGTCGTCGCCGTACCGACCTCGAAGTCCACCCCGGAGGCCGCCCGCGGTTTCGCGCAGGCGTACGGCCGCGTGGCCACGCAGCTCGCGGTGCTCGGGGACGCCCAGGTGTGGGCGGGCGTGCCGGTGCGGACGCTGCGGGACAACGTGCGCGCGGCGACCTCGCCGGACGCGCCGATGGTCGCCGTGTCGGCCACCTCCTCGCGGCCCGCGCTGGCCGTCGACATGGCCAACGCGGTCTCCCGCGCGCTGACGCAGCACGCGGAGCACACCAAGGGCAGCACCGAGGTCCGGCTCGTGCAGTTCTCGCGTGCCGTCCGGCCGGGCGAGCCGACGTCCGCGTCGCCGACGGTGACCACGCTGGTGGGGGCGAGCGCGGGCGGGTTGCTCGGCGGGCTGGCCCTGCTGGCCCGGCCGCGGCGGACCGGCCGGGACGGCGCCTCCCTCCCCCACGGCCCCTCGGTGCCCGGGCCCGCCACCGCCGCCGACGTGTCCGGGCAGCGGTGACGGCGGCATGCCGGGCCGCGCCCGCGCTAGTCGGTGCGCGACCACCAGTCGTCGCCCAGGCAGAGCTCGCCTCCGAGCCAGTACTCCAGCCAGCTGCCCAGGTCCAGCGGAGAGCAGTCCTGCGGGGTCAGGGGTGCGGTCGGTGCGGGTTCGGGCGTCGGTGCGGGTGTCGGTGCGGGTGCCGTCCCGTCGGTGCGGCCGGTGAGGGCGGACCGGTAGACGCGGGACGAGTCCGGGTTGTCGTCGCACTGCCACACGCCGTGCGGGCAGTAGTCGGTCAGCGTGTTGTAGAGCGGCTTGTGCTCGTCGATCCACGCCAGCATGCGCCGCATGTACTCGGGGTTGTCGCCGTTACGGAAGAGCCCCCATTCGGGGTAGGAGATCGGTTTGCCGTGGGCCTTGGCGAAATCCACGTGTGCCCGCAGCCCGTAGGGCTCGTCCACCTGCCGGTCGAACGGCATCCCGGCCGGCTGGTCGTAGGAGTCCATGCCGACGATGTCGACCACGTCGTCCCCCGGGTAGCACTGCGTCCAGGGAACGGCGTCCCGGCCGCGGCTCGGCGTGAAGTCGAACCGGAACCTCTGGCCCGGCACGGAACGCATGGTGGTGACGATCCTGTTCCAGTACTTCTTCCAGGACTCCGGGTCCGGCCCGCACCGGTGGGTGTACGTGGTGCCGTTCATCTCCCAGCCGAGTACGAGGACCGTGTCCGGCACCTTCAGCCGCACCAGCCGTTCGGCCAGGGCACGGAAGTGGTGATCGAACTCCCCGGCCGCGCCCCGACGCAACAGCCGCCGGACCTCCTCGTCGGAGACGCCCTCCTCGTTGCGTTCCTGGAGGGGCACGTTGAGGACGAGCATCCGGTCGTCCTGCTCGTTGCGCCAGTGGGCCCACGCCTCGAGGAAACGGATGTCGCCCTCGATGTCGCTCCAGCGGTTGCCGGGCAGGTAGGTGTGACCGACGCGGAGCTCGGCCCCTCCCAGCCAGTGGCTGAGCTGCGCCATGCGGGCGACGCCGCGGGCGTCGGACCTGAGGAAGGCGCCGAAGGCGGGGACCTCCCCGCCCGGCGCCGGTGTGGTCTGCGGGGGAGTCGTCGACGGCGCGGGCACGGCCGGGCTCGGGTCGGCGGCCGGCGTCCCCTCCGCCCCCGCCGCGCTGCCGGCCGCCAGGGCGACCGACACGGCGACCGACACCGCGCCCGCGGCCAGCCTGTGACGGACCCGGATCCGCTTGTGCTGCGGAGCCATTCCTGCTCCTTTCCTCGCTGTCGTCCGTCTTCCGGCGCTGTGCGCGCTATTTGACGGACAGTCATATGAAGTCACGCACAGGACATTCCACGGCGCCACCGCCCTTGGGGCTTTCGAGTGCCGCGCTCGCCCGAGCGGGTGAGCCGTCCGCGTCATCCGCCTCACGTGTCCAAGTCGTCCGAGCCCGCCACGCACATCACCTGCATCACCTGCATCACCTGGCATCACGTGCATCACGTGCATCGCACCGGAAGCAGATGCATCACCTGAATCGCCGGCATCACCTGAATCGCGCGAAGGGAAGAGAGAGTTCGTGTCACTGCTCGACACCCGCGTCCCCGCCGTACTGCTGCGGATCGACCGGAACCCCTTTCACCACGGAACGCTGGGCGCCGTGCGGTCGCTCGGCAGGGCGGGCGTGGAGGTGCATGTCGTCGCCGACTCGGCGGGCAGCCCTGTCCCCAGGTCCCGGTACGTGCGCCGGATGCACCCCCCGCCGCTCCCGGGCGCTTCCGCGGACGAGATCGTCGCCGTGCTGCGCCGGGTGGCCGACCAGATCGCGACTCCGGCCGTCCTGGTCCCGATGGACGACGCGAGCGCGATCGCCGTGGGCCGCGTGCGGGCCGGCCTCGCGCCCTCCTACCTCCTGCCCGCGACGCCGGACACGCTGGCCGCACGCGTCGCCGACAAGGCGGAGCTGGCCGCCGTGTGCGCGGCCGCGGATGTTCCGCACCCGGTGACGCTGGTCCCGGACAGCCCGGAGCGGGCCGCCGACGACGTACGCCGGCTCGGACTGCCGGTCGTGGCGAAGTGGAGCCGGCCCTGGCTGCTGCCGGCCGGCAGCGGACTGCGCAGCACGCTGCTGGTGCGGTCCGCTGAGCAGGCCCGTCAGCTGTACCTGCGCACCGAGGAGGCGGGCAGCCGGCTGCTGCTGCAGGCGTACCTGCCGCCGGGGCCGAACGGGGACTGGTTCTTCCACGGCTACGCCGACCGCACGGGCGCCGTGCGCGCGGGCGGGTCGGGCCGCAAGCACCTGGCCTGGCCGCGCGGCGCGGGCCTGACCGCGGTGGGCCGCTGGACGCCGAACCCGCGGGTGCGGGCGCTGGCCGAACGGCTCACCGGCGAACTGGGCTACCGGGGCGTCTTCGACCTCGACTTCCGGCGCTGCGGCGAGACGGGCCGCTACCACCTGCTCGACTTCAACCCGCGCCCCGGCGCCCAGTTCCGGCTCTTCGCCGACAGCGCGGGACTGGACGTCGTACGCGCCCTGCACCTGGACCTGACGGGGCGTCCGCTGCCGGACGGGGTGCCGCTGGCCGGGCGGGCGTTCGTGGTGGAGAACTACGCGCCGTTCGCCGCGCTGCGTCCGGCACCGAACGGGCGCGAACTGGCCTGGCACGCCCGGGACGACCGCGATCCCGGCAGGGCGATGTGGGCCCTGTGGGGCCGTCATGTGTCCGGCCGGCTGCGCGAACGGCTGCCCGTGCCGAAGTCGGCACGGGCACCACAGGAAGCACAAGAACCACAGGAATCACAGACATCACAGACACCACAACCGGCACGGACAGCACCGGCACCGCAGGCGGCACGGGCGGCACACCTGATCCCCGGGGCGGCCTCGGCTCCCCTGACCGACAACGAGAAAGCGAGCAGCTCATGATGGACGACCTCCTGGTGGTCGGCGCGGGCCCGTACGGTCTGTCGATCGCGTCCCACGCCGCGGACGCCGGGCTGAGCCTGCGTGTGTTCGGCCGGCCCATGGCGTCCTGGCGGGACCACATGCCCGGCGGCATGTTCCTGAAGTCGGAGCCCTGGGCGTCCAATCTCTCCGATCCACGGGGACGCTGGCGCCTGGACGCGTACTGCGCGGAACGGGGGCTGACGGCACGCCACGGACAGCCGATTCCGGTGGAGCAGTACGCGGAGTACGGCCTGTGGTTCGCGCGCCACGCCGTACCGGCGGTGGACGAGCGCACCGTGACCCGGGTGGCGGCCGGTCCCGGCGGTTTCACGGCGCTCACCGAGGACGGTGAGGTGGTGTACGCGCGGACGGTGGCGCTGGCGGTCGGCGTGATGCCGTTCATCGAGGTGCCGCCCGCACTGCGCGGGCTGCACCCCTCACTGGTGACGCACAGCAGCCACCACAACGACCTGGCCCCCTTCCGCGGCAAGGACGTGACGGTGATCGGCGGCGGCCAGGCGGCGCTGGAGACCGCGGCGCTCCTCGCCGAACAGGGCACCCGGGTACGGGTGCTGGCGCGGGCGGAGCGGCTGCGGTGGAACGACGTGCCGCCGCCCTGGGAACGCCCCTGGTGGCAGTCGGTCCGCTCCCCGCACAGCGGCCTGGGCCCGGGCTGGCGCAACTGGTTCTACTCCGAGCGCCCCGGCCTCTTCCGCAACCTGCCGCGGCAGACCCGGGCGCGCATCGCGGCCACGGCGCTGGGGCCGGCGGGCGCGTGGTGGGTGCGGGACCGGGTGGAGCGGGCGGTGGAGCTGCTGCCGGGCCACGAGGTGACCGCGGCCTGTGCGGTGCCGGGCGGCGTGCGGCTGGACACGGTGGACCGCGAGGGCGCCGTGCGCACCCTGGAGACCGAGCACGTCGTCGCGGCCACGGGGTTCCGGCCGCTCCGCGACCGGATGGGGATGCTCGCCCCCGAGTTGTGCGGGACGCTGGCGGTCCTGCCCGACGGTTCCCCGGCGACGGGGCGCGACTTCGAGTCCTCCCAGCCCGGCCTGTTCCTCGCGGGTCTGGTGACCGCCTCCGGCTTCGGCCCGGCCATGCGTTTCGTCCAGGGCGCGGCGTTCACGGCGACGACCCTCGTCCAGGGGGTGCGCCGTCGGCTCAGGTCGACCCCGGCGCACGGCACGGTCCCCGTGCCGGGGACCGGCAGCCGAAGCGGGGCGCCGGCGCCCGTGGGCCACTGAGGCGGCGGCTCGTGCGGCTCCGGCTCGTGCGTCCCCGGCCACCGTGCGACGCCTGCCGTCGGCGGCCGGTCCCGCACGGCGGCGCGCCCCCGCACCGGCCCGGCCACCTCGTGAGGTGGCTCGCGTCGGTACGGGGGTGGCGTGGGAGTGGCGTGGGTGCCGGACGGGTCGCGTCCGGCACCCGCGGGCGGCTACCGGCGCGCGGCGGTACGGCCGCGGCGGTAGAGCACCGCCCCGCCCGAGAGCAGTGCGGCACCGGCGACCGAGGCGAACAGCATGCCCTCGCTGCCGGTCTCGGCCAGCTGGGGCGTGTCCTCGGGCACCTCGACGCCGACCGACGGCGGCGTGTGGACGACGCGCGTGGGAGGCGAGGCGGGGGTGGTGGGAGTGCTGGTGGCCGGAGGCGTTTCGGACGACGGCGGCGCGGGCGTCTCCTCCTCGGTGCCGTAACCGGGGCCCTCGTTACCGCAGGAGTTGCCGTACGTGTCGTTGAGCGCCGCGACCACGTTGACGCCGTTGCCGCACACGTTCAGCGGCAGGCTGATCGGCGCCTGGACGTTGTTCCCGGTCAGCACACCGTAGGAGTCCTCGCTGGATGCGACCGCCTCGCTGCCGCTGGTGGAGGAGGTGCCGTACGAGGACGACCGGCCCCCCTGCGAGGTGTTGCCGCAGGAGTTGTCGTACGCGGGGTTGAGCGCCGCGACCGCGTTGACGGTGTTGCCGCACACGTTCACCGGCGCGCTGATCGGCGCCTGGACGTTGTTCCCGGTCAGCACACCGTAGGAGTCCTCGCTGCTCGCCACCGCCTGGCTGCCGCCGGCGTGGGAGCCCGCGGACGCGGACGAGGACGCGGAGGAGTGGCTCCCCTGCGAGGAGTTGCCGCAGGAGTTGTCGTGCGCGGGGTTGAGTGCCGCCACCGCGTTGACGGTGTTGCCGCACACGTTCAACGGCACCTCGATCGGTACCTGGACGTTGTTCCCGGCCAGCACACCGGAAGAGTCCTCGGTGGCTCCCACCGCGATGGAGTCAGCGAGGGCGGGAGCGCTCGTCAGGGACAGAATGCCCGTGGCGGCGGCCGCCGCGAGCACTCCCCTGCTCAGGGTCTGTCGCAATGTGGTCATCTTCCTGCTTGAAGAACTGGTGAGCCGGCCTCGGCACGGAGATCGACGTCCAAGGCCGGCCCACGTGGCCTGGGCTGGTGCGGGCTTCCGTCGGCCATGGCTCCCGGACCGGGCTCGTGCCCGGGGGAACACCGCAGGACGTGAGTCACCCGTCCGCCTCGCGTCGCTACGTGTTCGACCCTCGGCTCGGGGACGGGAGTTCCTGTGGGGAAAGCCCGTGGACCGCGGACGGGGCAGGCGACGGTGCGAGCGCCGGGAAAGCGGCCACCACCGGCCTACCGCCGACGGAAGCTGCGGCCGCCTCGGCGGCCCTTGCCTTCTTGAGCACTGCGCGTTCCTTTCTCGTGACGTCGCATGCCCTACTGCTTCATCAACCCGACGGACGACAAACGGTTTCGCAGGTTCACCCGGTTGGCCCGCACTGCACGGGGAAAAGCGGGGAAGACGCCGGTGCGGCAGGGCCGCTCAGGACACCACGTCCTTGCGGGCGAAGCCCCTGAAGGCCAGCGCGAACAGCACGAGCGCGTACGTCACGGAAATCGCGGCGCCCTGCACCATGCCCGCCCACTCGGGACGCGGCTGGACGGCGTCCGCCCAGGCGAACTGCCAGTGCGCGGGCAGGAAGTCCCGCCAGTGGCCGAGCGCGGTCACGGCGTCCAGGACGTTGCCGACGATGGTCAGGCCGACCGCTCCGCCGACCGCGCCGAGCGGGGCGTCGGTCTTCGTGGACAGCCAGAACGCGAGGCCGGCGGTCACCAGCTGGGAGACGAAGATGTACGCCACGACCACCACCAGGCGCTGCGCCGCCGTCCCGGGGGAGAGCGAGCCGCCGGTGGGGATCGCCAGCGGCCCCCAGCCGTAGGCGGCCGTGCCGACGGCGAGGGCCACCAGCGGCAGCAGCACCATCGCGGCGAGGCTCAGGCCGAGGCCGACGACGAGCTTGGACACGAGCAGCCGGGCGCGCGGCACCGGGGCGGCCAGCAGGTAGCGCAGGGAGGACCAGCCGGCCTCGGAGGCGACGGTGTCCCCGCAGAAGAGGGCGACGGGGATGACGAGCAGGAAGCCCGCCGACACGAACAGGCTCACGGCGGCGAAGTTGGCGCCGGAGACGGTGGCCGTGTCCATCAGGGTGATCCGGTCGCCGGGGCCGTCCGGCCCGCCGCCGACGGCGAAGGCGATGAGGAGGACGAACGGCAGGACGGCGAGGATCGCGCCCATCACCAGCGTGCGGCGCCGCTTGAGCTGGCGTACCAGCTCCACCCGCAGCGGCAGGGTGCGGCCCGGCCGGTAGCCGGAGGCGGCATCGACGGGCCCGGCGGGCCCGGGCCGCGGGTCTCGCTCGGCGAGCGTGCTCATGCGGAACCTCCGATCAGGGTGAGGAAGGCGTCCTCCAGGCGGCGGTGCGGGCCCACCGAGGACACCGGCACCTCCAGCCGCACCAGCTCCGCGACCAGGCGGGCCGCGGTGCCGTCGGCGTCGAGCCGGACCAGGAGACCGTCGTCGGTGCGGACGGCCGAGGCGACGCCCGGCAGGGCGGCGACCTTCTCGGCGACGGGCTCCTCCACGGGCACGTCGGTGCCGACGAGGAGGGTGTCGCCGGAGCCGGTGATCTCGCCGACCGGGCCCGCCTGGACGAGCCGGCCGCGGTCCATGACCACGAGGTGGGTGCAGGACTGCTCGACCTCGGAGAGGAGATGGCTGGAGACGATGACGGTGCGGCCCCCGGCGGCGTACCGGATCATCACCTCGCGCATCTCGCGGATCTGCGGCGGGTCGAGGCCGTTGGTCGGCTCGTCCAGGATGAGCAGGTCGGGCAGGCCGAGCATGGCCTGGGCGAGGGCGAGGCGCTGGCGCATGCCCTGCGAGTAGGTGCGCACCGCGCGGGCCAGCGCCTCGCCGAGGTCGGCGATCTCCAGGGCCTCGTCCAGGTGGGCGTCCTCGGGCGGGCGGCCGGTCGCCCGCCAGTACAGCTCCAGGTTCTCCCGGCCGGACAGGTGCGGCAGGAAGCCCGCGCCCTCGACGAAGGCGCCGACCCGTGACAGCACCGGGGCGCCCGGCCGGACGGCGTGGCCGAAGACGCGGATCTCGCCGGCGTCCGGCCTGATCAGACCCATCAGCATGCGCAGGGTGGTGGTCTTGCCCGCGCCGTTGGGGCCGAGCAGGCCGAGGACCTGGCCCTTGTCCACGCGCAGGGACAGCTCCCGCACCGCGTACCGGTCCGCCGACCCGGCGTAGCGCTTGCTGAGGCCGGTGATCTCCAGGGGCACGTCGGCCAGCGCCGGGTCGGGGGCGGGGGTGGCGGTGCGGCGGCGCCCGGTGAGCAGCAGGGCCGCCGCGAGCGCGGCGCCCGCGAGGGGCAGCCACCACACCCACGCGGGCAGCGGTGCGGCGGCGGTCGTCACGCCGGGGGCCGTCGGCACCTGGAGGCCGCCCTTGAGGGAGACGGTGTACCGCGCGGGGGCCGCCGGGGAGGCGTAGCCGAGGTCGGTGGAGGCGAGGACCAGGCGGAGCCGGTGGCCCTTCTCGACCTCGTGGTCGATCGCCGGGAGGGCGATCGTCACGTCCTTGCCGGCCTTCGCGTCCTCGACGCGCACGGGCGTCACCAGCTGGGCGGGCAGCACCTGGCCGGTGCCGTCGGGACCGACGTCGTACACCTTGCCGAACAGCACGGCGTCGTCGCCGGTGGAACGGACGTGGACGGTCACGGTGGGCGATCCGGTGATGCGCAGGTCGTCGCGGAGGGGGGCGGACTCGAAGCGGGCGTGCTGGCCGGGGAAGTCCAGCGACACGCCGACGCCCAGCGAGGACAGCTGGGCCAGCCCGCCGGAACCGCCGAGTCCGGGCAGGGCGGAAATGGCGGGCGGGCTGGCGCCCGCGGGGTTCTCGAAGCGCTGCTCGCGACCGCTGAGGGCGATGGTCCGCCGCCCGTCGGCCAGGCCCGGGTAC
Organism: Streptomyces sp. AC627_RSS907; assembly: GCF_019049165.1. Taxonomy (NCBI): domain Bacteria; kingdom Bacillati; phylum Actinomycetota; class Actinomycetes; order Kitasatosporales; family Streptomycetaceae; genus Streptomyces; species Streptomyces sp. AC627_RSS907. Next base: position 20,406 of record NZ_JAGMUE010000066.1, on the reverse strand, counting down.
CGGTCCGCGCTCGCGCCCCGCAGCTGGGCCCGGCCGTCGGTGGAGTCGATGCCGCCGGTGCGGGTGACCCGGAAGGCGGGGCCGGTGTCGGCGCCCTTGTCGCCCTTGAGATGGCGGTCGAACCACGCCTGTACGCGGCTGCGGACGCGGTCGCTCTCCATGCTCCCGCCGTCGTGTCCGCCCGCGATCCAGTCGACGTCGACGGGGGCGCCGTTCGCCCGGATCGCCCGCGCCGCCGCGTCGGCCTGGCCGAGGGGGAAGAGGGAGTCGGTCTGGCCCTGCACCAGCAGGGTGGGCACCTTGATGCGGTCGCCGACGGCGGACGGCGAGCGGGCTTCGAGCAGCGAGCGGGCCTCGGGGTCCGGCTGCCCGGACTCGGCGACCCGGTCGTACATCCGGCACAGCCGGACCTCGAACGTCGCGCAGCCGCCGCCGGAGTTGACGAAGACGCCGGCCCACAGCTTCTTGAACACGCCGTTCGGGAACAGGGCGTCCGCGAGGTTCCAGTACGTGACCGCCGGGGCGATGGCGTCGACCCGGTCGTCGTGTCCGGCGGCCAGCAGCGCGACCGCCCCGCCGTACGAGGCGCCGGCCACGCCCACGCGCGGGTCGCCCTTCGCGTCCAGCCGCACCTGCGGCTGCTCGGCCAGCCAGTCCAGCAGCCGCGAGACGTCGGCGACCTCCCCGTCCGGGGCGTTGAGCCCGATCTTCCCGGTGGACCCGCCGAAGCCGCGCGCCGACCAGGTGAGCACCGCGTACCCGTCCCGGGCCAGGCTCTCCGCCTGCTCGCGGACGTCGGCCTTGCTGCCGCCGAAGCCGTGCGCCAGCAGGACGGCCGGGCGGCGGCCCGCGGGGCCGGCCGTGAAGAACGAGGTGTCCAGGCGCACCCCGTCACCCACGGCCGTCATCCGGTCGGCGCGGTGCACCGCGGGCGCGTCGTCATCGGCGACGGCCGTCCACGTACCGGCACCGGCGAGCACGACGACCGCGGCCGCCGCGGCCACCGTCCGCCGTGGCCGGCGCAGCAGCCCTAGCACCCGGGACAGTCGAAGATCCATGCGCCCACGGTACGGGCCGCCACCGGCGATCGGGGCAGCCCCGAGGCCGAACCTCCGCCCCTCCCAGGGGCGTACGGGGCCGGCTCCGCGTACCGCGGGCGCGGTAGTGCCGGTCAGGGCCGGGCGGGCTCCCGGACGTCGTCGGGGACGGTCACCAGCCAGCGGGTGTCGCGGCGCGGGCGCAGGTACAGGGCCCAGTAGAGGGTGGCGACGGCGGTGATGCCGCCGGTCCACAGCAGGTGGCCCGTCTCCTGCCGGGTCAGGACGTAGGCGAGGACCACGATGAGCAGCACGGGCACGGCGGGCCACAGGGGCATGCGCCACGCGGGCGCGTGCCGGTGGGAACCGCGCCGGGCGAGCAGGGCGGCGATCGCGACGAGCAGGTACATGCCGGTGACGGAGACGCCGGTGACGCCGTACAGCGTGTCCAGGTTGACGAAGCACAGCGCGGCGCCGGGCACGCCGACGGCGAGGGTGGCGACCCAGGGGGAGCCGAACCGGCCAAGCTTGGCGAAGAGCCGGTTCACCGGCGCGGGCCACGCCTTGTCGCGGGCGGAGGCGAACAGGACGCGCGAGTTCTGGATGACCATCACGATGCCGGCGTTGATGATCGCGAGGGCCACGCAGAGGCTGACGAAGGTACCGACGGCGGAGTTGGACCAGGCGGTGACCATGGAGCCGATGTCGCCGCCGGTCAGTTCGGTCAGGTCCGAGGCGCCGAGCGTGATGGCGACGACCGGGACCAGGATGATCACCGTGGAGATGCCGAGCGTGGCCAGCACCGTGCGGGCGACGTTGCGGCGCGGGTTCTCCAGCTCTTCGGAGAGGTAGACGGCGGTGGAGAAGCCCTGGGTGACGAAGAGGGCGATGGCGAGCCCGGAGACGACCAGCGCGGCCGTCACGGGGTCCGCGGCGCCGTCCGCGCCGGCCACCTCCATCGAGGCCAGACTGCCGGGGCCGCGCTCGCCGTGGGCGAAGCCCAGTACCGCGACGACGGCCGCGGCGATGACCTCGAGCACCAGGAAGACGCCGGTGATCCAGGCGTTGGCGCGCAGGTCGAGCAGGCCGGCGAGGGTGGCGAGCACCATGACGCCGGCGCCCGCGAGGGACGGGTCGAGGTGGACGACCGGTTCGAGGTAGTCGGCCGTGCCCATCGCGATCACCGGCGGCACGATCACGACGACCAGCAGGGACAGCACGAAGACCAGCCAGCCCGCCAGCCGCCCGGCCATGGTCGACACCATGGCGTACTCGCCGCCCGCGCTGGGGATGAGGGTGCCGAGCTCCGCGTAGCAGAACGCCACGGCGATGCAGAGGAGGGAGCCGATGGCGATGGTCAGGGCGGTGGCGGTGCCGAGCGAGCCGAAGAGGTCGGGGACCACCACGAACAGCGTGGAGGCGGGGGTCACGCACGAGAGCGTCAGGAGAGTGCCGCCGACGACGCCGATGGACCGCTTGAGCGTCCGGGACTCCGGGGGGCCCGGGAGGTCCGGGGGCGCTGGGACGGTGGTCTCGGCAGGGCGGAGCGTGTCGGTCATGAAGCGGTTCCGATCGACTCGTGCGGCGTTTTCGGGCGGGAGCGCTATCGCCTCCGGCGGCTTGGTCGTACGTCGTTCTCGTCCGCTCCCGACGCCAGATGGAAGCCTGACGGAAACCGCCGAGTCAATGGGTGTTTACCTACGGAATCCGTTGCTCCAAGGCGAGATGACACCTGGAACCGCATCAGCGCCCTGTGGGAAAGAGCCCTTTGAGGAGTACGGGAACCGTAGGGGGCGGAGGAAAAATCCTGCCGTCGTCCGGGACGGGGACGCTGTCGGTGGGGGCCGGTAGAGTCCTCGGCACAGGTGAATCACAGGAACACGGCAACGGGTGGGGACTCATGAAGCTGAAGTACACCGCGGCCTGGGTGGGGCTGACGGCGGCGGCGATGATCACGGCGACCGCGTGCGGCTCGGACGACGCCGATCCGGCGGCCGAGGCCAGTGAGAAGGCCGTGACCGAGACCGCCGGCAAGCCCACGGACGAGGCGGCCGACAAGGCCGGGAGCAAGACCGACATGATCATGGCGGCGCTCTCGCGGGCCACCGACCGCACCGAGGAGCTGGGCTCCGCCGAGGTCAGGACGACGACCGAGCTGGGCACCGGCGAGCCGATCTCCATGGACGGCACGTACTCCTGGGGCGACGGTTACGCGCTCGACGTCGAGATGGACGCCAAGGCCGCGCAGATGCAGGAGCTCACGGACTCGCCGACGGTGCGCACCCTGTTCGTGGACGGCGCCTACTACTACGACATCGACCCGCAGCCCGCCGGCCCGCTCGAGGGCAAGGAGTGGATGAAGATCGACGGGTCGGCCGTGTTCGGCGAGTCGGGTGCCGCCGCGATGAGCGGGGGCGGCGGCGGCAGCCCGGCGGACTCCATGAAGGGCCTGAAGTACGCGAGCGACGTCGAGGACCTCGGCAAGGAGACCGTCAACGGCAAGCCCACGACCCACTACCGGGCCGTGCTCGACCAGGAGGACATGGGCAAGTTCAAGGAGGCCCTCAGCGGCGCCGACAGCCTGCTCAACTCGGCCGCCGGCAGCGGCTCGATCACCATGGACATCTGGGTGGGTGACAAGGACCTGCCGGTGCGCCTGAAGCAGGAGTTCGGGACGATGAAGGTCACCATGGACTTCGACAAGTTCGGCGCCGCCAAGAAGATCGTGGCCCCGCCCGCCGAGCAGACCGGCGACCTCACCGAGGAAGTGAAGGACGCCGGGGCGCAGCAGGGCTGACCCTCGGACGGCGGTGCCCCCTCCCACCCGGCGCGGTGGGACGGGGCACCGTGCGTCCCGGGCCGGGCGTCTCAGTGGTTGCGCGGGAAGCCCAGGTCCACGCCCGCCGGTGCGTCGGCCGGGTCCGGCCAGCGGGTGGTGACGACCTTGCCGCGGGTGTAGAAGTGCGTGCCGTCGTTGCCGTAGATGTGGTGGTCGCCGAAGAGGGAGTCCTTCCAGCCGCCGAAGGAGTGGTAGCCCACGGGGACCGGGATCGGGACGTTCACGCCGACCATGCCGGCCTCGACCTCCAGCTGGAAGCGGCGGGCCGCGCCGCCGTCCCGGGTGAAGATCGCGGTGCCGTTGCCGAAGGGGGAGGCGTTGATGAGCGCCACGCCCTCCTCGTACGTCTCGGCGCGCAGCACGCACAGCACCGGGCCGAAGATCTCGTCCTGGTACGCCTTCGCCGTGGTCGGCACCCGGTCCAGCAGGGAGATGCCGATCCAGTGGCCGTCCTCGTGGCCGTCGACCGTGTACCCGGTGCCGTCCAGGACGACCTCGCAGCCCTCGGCCGCCGCGCCCGCGACGTAGGACGCCACCTTGTCGCGGTGGGCCCTGGTGATCAGTGGGCCCATCTCGGAGGACGGGTCGTCGCCGGGGCCGATCTTGATCTTCTCGGCGCGCTCACGGATCCGCTCGACCAGCTCGTCGCCGATGGAACCGACCGCGACGACCGCGGAGATGGCCATGCAGCGCTCGCCGGCCGAGCCGTAGGCCGCGGAGACGGCCGCGTCCGCCGCCGCGTCGAGGTCGGCGTCCGGCAGCACCAGCATGTGGTTCTTGGCGCCTCCCAGCGCCTGGACGCGCTTGCCGTGAGCGGAGGCGGTGGTGTGGATGTGGCGGGCGATCGGGGTGGAGCCGACGAAGGAGACCGCCTTGACGTCCGGGTGCTCCAGGAGGCGGTCCACGGCCACCTTGTCGCCGTGGACGACGTTGAAGACGCCGTCCGGCAGACCGGCCTCGGAGAGCAGTCCGGCGATCCGCACGGCGGCCGACGGGTCCTTCTCGCTCGGCTTGAGCACGAAGGTGTTGCCGCAGGCGATGGCGAGGGGGAACATCCACATCGGCACCATCGCCGGGAAGTTGAACGGCGTGATGCCGGCGACCACGCCGAGCGGCTGCCGGATCGAGGACACGTCGACGCGGTGGGCGACCTGCGTCGACAACTCGCCCTTGAGCTGCACGTTGATGCCGCAGGCCAGGTCGACGATCTCCAGGCCGCGGGCGACCTCGCCGAGCGCGTCGGAGTGCACCTTGCCGTGCTCGGCGGTGATCAGCGCGGCGATCTCGTCGCGGTGCGCGTCCAGCAGCGCCCGGAACCTGAAGAGGACGGAGGTCCGCTGGGCCAGCGAGGACTGACCCCAGGTCAGGTAGGCCTCCTTGGCCGCGGCGACCGCGGCGTCCACCTCGTCGACGGAGGCGAAGGCGACCTTGGTGGTGACCGCGCCGGTCGCCGGGTTGGTCACCGGCCCGTACGTGCCCGAGGCGCCTTCGACGGTCTTGCCGCCGATCCAGTGGTTGACGATGTTCGTCATGACCGAGAACTCCTTCACAGATGGCGGCGACGGGTCGAGACGTGCCGTGGGTGCTGCGCGTGGTCCTGCTCGCGTGCCGTGACCGGCGACGCGGACGTCGCGGTCGTGGCCCTGGGTCCATCCCAGCAGCCGGACGCCCCCGGCGGGCCCGACACTGTGTCTGCGGTTCGGCGGTCCGCGTAGACAGGTGGGGCGGTGCCGGCGGCGCGTTCACCGAGGGCGGGCGGGAACCTCCGGCGCGGAGCCGGGGCGGGCGGGGAGTCGACGCTCGCACTTCGCTCCTGCCAGGGCGAAGCGGCCATCCCGCGCCGGAGGCGTTTCGTGGGGGAACCGGCGATCGGGTCGTGCGCCATCGCGTTCCCTTCGTGCCCGTCGTCGGGTCTCGTGGGTGTCCTCGGGTGTCCTTGGCTGTCCTCGGCTGTCTTTGGCTGTCCTTGGGCTCCCGGGCCCCGGGTGTCCCCGGGCCTCTCTCCCCCGGTTTCTAGCCCCGTGCGTGCGGCCTGTCAATGTTTTGTCCGGACATTCGGATGACTCGACCCCGGTCGGCGCCTCTCGCACGCGCGCCCCCAACACCCCGCCGCACCGAAGTCAACGCGCCACGCCTGAACTCCGGCGTACGCCTTTGCGGCACTCGTGTCACAAACGCACCCTTCCTGTCACACATGTCACGGGCGCGCGGGACTTCCGTCACATCCGGGAACGCGCCCTGACCGGCCGTCACCCGGTGTCGTTCACCCGGCACAGGCTTGGTGACCGTCAGCGCAGCACCCGGCTCCCCCCGGCGACCGTCCCCGGCCGCCGCCGCGGTGCGCGCGGGGAGGTGCAGCCAGTGACCGACCGGAGGCTCTGGTCCTACAAGGACATCGCGGCCCACATCCGGGTACAGCCGGACACCGTGCGGTCGTACCGCAAGCACGGGCTCCTCCCGCCACCCGACCACGTGGAGGGCGGAAAGCCCTACTGGTACGCGGACACGATCCGGGCCTGGGTGGCGTCCCGGCCCCGCAACCGGAACCGGTAGGCCGGGGCAGCCGGAAAACCGTTCGGTGCCCCACGGTCACGTGGGGCACAGTGCGGCCCATGGACCTTTCCGTGAAACCCGTCCTGACCGGTGACAGGACCGTCCTGCGGCCGTTCACCGCGCAGGACGCCGACCTGATGTGGGAGATCATCGGCGATCCCGAGGTCGTCCGCTTCACCTTCGAGCCGACCACCGAACTCACCCGGGAACGGCTGCGCTCCTGGTACGGCGTGCGCACCGCCGAGCCCGACCGGCTCGACCTCGCCGTCACCGACCGCGCCACCGGCGAACTCGTCGGCGAGGTCGTCCTGAACGACTGGGACCCGTCGGCCCGCAGCTGCACCTTCCGCACCCTCATCGGGCCCCGGGGCCGCGGCCGGGGGCTGGGCAGCGAGGCGACGCGGCTCATCGTCGGGCACGGCTTCGAGCAGGTGGGCCTGCACCGCGTCCAGCTGGAGGTCTACGCCGACAACCTCCGGGCCCGGCGGGTGTACGAGAAGACCGGTTTCGTGGTGGAGGGGGTGCGGCGGGAAGCGGCGCGGCGGGACGGCGCGTGGGTGGACGAGGTGCTGATGGCCGTCCTCGACCACGAGTGGGCCGTCCATCGCGGCCGCCCCGGGGCCGGCGTCAGGGCTCGATGACCGTCACTCCCGCGCCGGGCGCCGTTCCCATCGCCGCCAGGGCGGCCGGGACCGCGTCCAGCCCGATGGTGGACGTCACCAACAAGTCGGGCCGGAGCGCTCCGGTGCGGACCAGCTCCAGCATCGGCGGGTAGGTGTGCGCGGCCATCCCGTGGCTGCCGAGGAGCTCGAGCTCCAGGGCGACGGCACGGGCCATCGGCACCGGTGTGGTGCCGGTCGGCGAGGGCAGCAGGCCGACCTGCACGTGCCGGCCCCGGCGGCGCAGGCCGTTCACGGAGGCGGCGCAGGTGACCGGCGAGCCGAGGGCGTCCAGGGAGAGGTGGACACCGCCGCCGGTGAGGTCGCGGACCGCCGCCGCCGTGTCCGGCGTCCGGGCCGCGTCCACGCACCGGGCCGCGCCGAACGTCCGCGCCAGCTCCAGCGCCCGGGGGGACACGTCCACGGCGACGACCCGCGCGCCCGCGGCCACGGCGATCATCACCGCGGACAGGCCGACGCCACCGCAGCCGTGCACCGCGACCCACTCCCCCGCCGCGACCCGCCCCCGCTGCACCAAGGCCCGGAACGCCGTGGCGAAGCGGCAGCCCAGCGAGGCGGCCGTCGCGTACGACATGTCCTCGGGCACGGCGACGAGGTTGACGTCGGCGTGGTCGAGCGCCACGTACCGGGCGAACGAGCCCCAGTGGGTGAAGCCGGGCTGGGTCTGCCGTTCGCACACCTGCTGGTCGCCCGCCGCGCACGCCGCGCAGCTCCCGCAGGCGCAGACGAAGGGCACGGTCACCCGGTCGCCGGGCCGCCATCCGGCCACCCGGTCGCCGACCGCCTCGACGACACCGGCGAGTTCGTGACCGGGTACGTGCGGCAGCGTGATGTCCGGGTCGTGGCCCCGCCAGCCGTGCCAGTCGCTGCGGCACAGTCCGGTGGCCTCGACACGGACCACGACGCCGTGTGGCGCGGGGCTCGGGTCGTCCACCTCCCGCACCTCGGCAGGCTCCCCGAACCGCTCGAACACGACCGCGCGCATCCGCCGCCCTCACTTCCGTATCCGGCAATCCCGTGTCCCACGGAAGGCTAAGCGGCTTCCATACCCCCTAGGGGTACAGTGGTGCGTGTGTGGTCCACCTGCTGGGCCACGGTACTCACGGGTACCCGCCCCTGCACGCCGCGACGAGGAGTAACGACATGACCGCCCAGACCGACACCCAGGGCTCCGTCACCACCGTCTACCAGGTGAAGGGAATGAGCTGCGGACACTGCGAGGGCGCCGTCTCCGGTGAGATCTCCGAGATCGCGGGCGTCGACTCGGTGCAGGCCGTCGCCTCGACCGGCGAGGTCACTGTCGTCTCCGCGACGCCCCTTGACGACGAGGCCGTCCGCGCCGCGGTGGACGAGGCGGGTTTCGAGCTCGTCGGCAGGGCCTGAGCGACCGCGCCCCGGCAGCACCCACAGCCCTTCCGACCGGGCCGCGCCGACCGGCGCGCACCAGCCGCGCACGGCCGGCCCGGCCGGCCGTCTGGAGTCCGGACCATGACCAGCACCACCGCGTCCCGCACCAACGCGTCCCGCACCACCGAGCCCGGGACCACCGAGCCCGGCACGACCGCGGCAGGCGGGGCGGAGCTCGCCGAGGTCGAGTTGCTGATCGGCGGGATGACCTGCGCGTCCTGCGCGGCCCGCGTCGAGAAGAAGCTCAACCGCATGGACGGTGTCACCGCCACGGTGAACTACGCGACGGAGAAGGCCAGGGTCGCCTACCCGGCGACCACCGACGTCGCCGACCTGATCGCCACCGTCGTGAAGACCGGGTACACCGCCGAGGAGCCCGCGCCGCCGGAGCCCGCCGGCGAGGCCGGGGCCCCGGAGGGCGACGACGACCCCGAGACGTCCGCCCTGCGCCGACGCCTCACCGTCTCCGTCCTCCTCGCCGCGCCCGTCGTGCTGCTCGCGATGGTCCCCGCCCTCCAGTTCGACAACTGGCAGTGGCTCTCGCTCACCCTGGCCGCCCCCGTCGTCGTCTGGGGCGGGCTGCCCTTCCACCGTGCCGCCTGGACCAACGTCCGGCACGGCGCGGCCACCATGGACACCCTCGTCTCGCTGGGCACGCTGGCGGCGTTCGGGTGGTCCGTGTGGGCGCTGTTCTTCGGGGACGCCGGCATGCCGGGCATGCGGCACGGCTTCGACCTCACCGTCTCCCGCACGGACGGCGCCTCCACGATCTACCTGGAGGCCGCCGCCGGTGTCACCGCCTTCCTGCTCCTCGGCCGCTGGCTGGAGGCCCGCTCCAAGCGCCGCGCCGGCGCCGCGCTGCGGGCGCTGATGGAGCTGGGCGCCAAGGACGTCGCCGTACTGCGGGACGGGCGCGAGGTGCGGATTCCGGTGGCCCGGCTGGCCGTGGGCGACCGGTTCGTCGTACGGCCCGGCGAGAAGATCGCCACCGACGGAACGGTGGTCGAGGGCGCCTCGGCCGTGGACGCCTCCCTGCTGACCGGCGAGTCGGTGCCGGTGGACGTGGGCGTCGGCGACGCCGTCACGGGTGCCACGGTGAACGCCGGGGGCCGGCTGGTGGTCGAGGCGACCCGGGTCGGCGCCGGCACCCAGCTCGCGCGGATGGCGCGGCTCGTCGAGGACGCGCAGAGCGGCAAGGCCCAGGTGCAGCGGCTGGCCGACCGGATCTCCGGTGTCTTCGTGCCCGTCGTGCTGCTGATCGCGGTCGCGACCTTCGGCGGGTGGCTGGGCGCCACCGGGGACACGGTCGCCGCGTTCACCGCCGCCGTGGCCGTCCTGATCATCGCCTGCCCCTGCGCGCTGGGCCTGGCCACGCCGACCGCGCTGATGGTCGGCACCGGCAGGGGCGCCCAGCTCGGCATCCTCATCAAGGGACCCGAGGTCCTGGAGTCCACGCGGCGTGTCGACACGGTCGTCCTGGACAAGACCGGCACCGTCACCACCGGCCGCATGACCCTCCAGGAGGTGTACGCCGCCGAGGGCACCGACGAGCGGGAGGTGCTGCGGCTCGCGGGGGCGGTCGAGCACGCCTCGGAACACCCCGTGGCCCGGGCCGTCGCGGACGGCGCCGGGCGACGCATCGGCACGCTGCCGGCCGTCGAGGACTTCGCGAGCGTCCCGGGGCGGGGCGTACGCGGGCGCGTGGAGGGCCGTGAGGTGGCCGTGGGGCGCCTCTACGACGACCTCCCGCCCGAGGTGGCCCGCGCCAGGGACGAGGCCGAGAGGGGCGGCCGTACGGCCGTCGTCGTCGGGTGGGACGGCGAGGCGCGCGGGGTCGTCGCCGTGGCGGACGCGGTCAAGGAGACCAGCGCCGAGGCGGTGGCCCAGTTGCGCCGGCTGGGCCTCACACCCGTGCTGCTGACCGGTGACAACCGGCGCGTCGCCGAGTCGGTCGCCCGGGCCGTCGGCATCGACGAGGTGATCGCCGAGGTGCTGCCCGAGGACAAGGTCGCCGTGGTCGAGCGGCTGCGGGCCGAGGGCCGTGCGGTCGCCATGGTCGGGGACGGCGTCAACGACGCCGCCGCGCTGGCCGTCGCCGATCTGGGTCTGGCGATGGGGACGGGGTCGGACGCGGCGATCGAGGCGGGCGACCTGACGCTGGTGCGCGGGGACCTGCGGGTGGCGGCGGACGCGATCCGGCTGTCCCGGCGGACCCTTGCGACGATCAAGGGCAACCTCGTGTGGGCCTTCGGCTACAACGTGGCCGCGCTGCCGCTGGCCGCCGCGGGCCTGCTGAACCCGATGATCGCCGGAGCGGCGATGGCCTTCTCCTCGGTGTTCGTGGTGACCAACAGTCTCAGGCTGCGCGCCTTCCACTGAGGTCACGGGCGAAGTGTGGCGAAGTGCCTCTGGAGTCCGGAACCCGCCTCACATAAGCTCTTCACAAGGCTCGCGCATCTTCCTTACGCTTGGGTCCCGTTCACCGTATCGGGGCTCTTGCGTATCTAAGGGACATATGCAAGAGACGCAGATCACAGTGACGCGAACGTAACCATCGAAGGGGTTCGAAGGTCTAAGTTGGCGATGTCAGGCGGCGTCTTGGGGGGCGCCACCTGGCATCTGGGGATGTCTTGGGGGACTTTCCCCAGAGTTGCGTTGCCGGGACACGTACGCCGGGAAGCTTTGAGCGGCCCTCCCGGGCGTGCGCTGTCCCGGCAGACCGCACACAGCAGTACGCAGTAGCAGCAGTAGCAAGTAGCAGCAGTAGCAAGTAGCAGCACCCAGTAGTACGGCGAGTTCTGCTCGTTGTGCTCAACACAGCGATTCAGGCGCTGTCCTCACAGACGCCCGGCCGGATCCCGTGGGGGGAATCCGTACCGGGACATGGGAAGGCGCCCTGGTCGTCGGCCCGTGGGGGGACTGACGCCGGGGCGCCTTCTGCTGTTCGCGGTTCCCGGTCCGTCCTGGGTGTTCCGCTGTTCGCGGTCGTCGCGCGCGGGGACGGAAGAGCCCCGTGCCGCCCGGGCGGTACGGGGCTCACCGGATGAGCTGCGGGGGTGCCGGACGCTCAGCGCTCCTCGACCGGGACGAAGTCGCGCTCGACGACGCCCGTGTAGATCTGGCGCGGGCGGCCGATGCGGGAACCCGGCTCCTTGATCATCTCGTGCCACTGGGCGATCCAGCCCGGCAGACGGCCGAGGGCGAACAGGACCGTGAACATCTCGGTCGGGAAGCCCATGGCCCGGTAGATCAGGCCGGTGTAGAAGTCGACGTTCGGGTAGAGGCTGCGCGAGACGAAGTAGTCGTCGGAGAGCGCGTGCTCCTCCAGCTTCAGGGCGATGTCCAGCAGCTCGTCGGACTTGCCGAGGGCGGAGAGCACGTCGTGCGCGGCGGCCTTGATGATCTTGGCGCGCGGGTCGAAGTTCTTGTAGACCCGGTGGCCGAAGCCCATCAGGCGGACGCCGTCCTCCTTGTTCTTCACCTTGCGGATGAAGGAGTCGACGTCGCCGCCGGAGTCGCGGATGCCCTCCAGCATCTCCAGCACCGACTGGTTGGCACCGCCGTGCAGCGGGCCCCACAGGGCGTTGATGCCGGCGGAGATCGAGGCGAACATGTTCGCCTGCGAGGACCCGACCAGGCGGACCGTGGAGGTCGAGCAGTTCTGCTCGTGGTCCGCGTGCAGGATCAGCAGCTTGTCGAGGGCCGCGACGACCGTCGGGTCGAGCTCGTACTCCTGGGCGGGGACCGAGAAGGTCATGCGCAGGAAGTTCTCGACGTAGCCGAGGTCGTTGCGCGGGTAGACGAACGGGTGGCCGATCGACTTCTTGTACGCGTACGCCGCGATCGTCGGGAGCTTGGCGAGCAGCCGGATGGTGGAGAGGTTGCGCTGGCGCTCGTCGAACGGGTTGTGGCTGTCCTGGTAGAACGTCGACAGCGCGGAGACGACCGAGGACAGCATGGCCATCGGGTGGGCGTCGCGCGGGAAGCCCTTGTAGAAGTTCTTGACGTCCTCGTGCAGCAGGGTGTGCTGCGTGATCTCGTCCTTGAAGGCGGCCAGCTGGTCGACGGTCGGCAGCTCCCCGTTGATCAGCAGGTAGGCGACCTCCAGGAAGGTGGAGCGCTCGGCCAGCTGCTCGATCGGATAGCCGCGGTACCGGAGGATGCCCGCCTCGCCGTCCAGGTACGTAATGGCGGATTTGTAGGCAGCGGTGTTGCCGTAACCGCTGTCCAGCGTCACCAGACCGGTCTGGGCGCGGAGCTTCCCGATGTCGAAGCCCTTGTCGCCGACGGTGCTGTCGATCACCGGGTAGGTGTACTCGCCATCGCCGTACCGCAGTACTACCGAGTTGTTGGTGTGCTCGCTCACGTCTTCCCTCACCGACGTAGTGCCTCATCTTCGAGGTGCCCTGACTGTCTCTACCATCCCCCACTTGGCTCAGGAGAGTGCACTCGGGGTCGACCATCGGGCCTATCGGCGGCACTCAGTGCCGTCAACTTGCTCATCCTGCCCCCTCCCGCCCCCTTCCGGAAGTCCTCTGTGACGTTTCCGACTCGTTTGATCGATCATTTTTTTCACATCGGTCGAGAGGTTCACCGAAGGGTTTCACGGCCGGGAGCCCGCCAGCCGGAAGTCGAGCGCCGTACAGCGCCGGCCCGCCGACACCGTGCGCACCGCCTGCCCGATCGCCCTGCGCGAACCGACGAGGACGACGAGCTTCTTCGCCCGGGTGACCGCCGTGTACAGCAGGTTCCGCTGGAGCATCATCCAGGCGCCGGTCGTCACCGGGATCACCACCGCCGGGTACTCGCTGCCCTGGGAGCGGTGGATGGTGACGGCGTAGGCGTGCGCCAGCTCGTCCAGTTCGTCGAACTCGTACGGGACCTCCTCGTCCTCGTCCGTCAGCACGGTGAGGCGCTGGTCCACCGGGTCGAGCGAGGTGACCACGCCCACGGTGCCGTTGAAGACACCGTTCTCACCCTTCTCGTAGTTGTTGCGAATCTGAGTGACCTTGTCGCCGACGCGGAAAACGCGACCACCGAACCGCTTCTCGGGCAGGTCCGGGCGGCCGGGGGTGACGGCCTGCTGGAGCAGGCCGTTCAGCGCGCCGGCGCCGGCGGGTCCCCGGTGCATGGGCGCGAGGACCTGCACGTCCCGGCGCGGGTCGAGGCCGAACTTGGCCGGGATGCGGCGGGCCGCGACGTCCACCGTGAGGCGCCCCGCCTCCTCGGTGTCGTCCTCGACGAAGAGGAAGAAGTCCTTCATGCCGTCGGTGAGCGGGTGCTGCCCGGCGTTGATGCGGTGGGCGTTCGTCACCACGCCCGACTGCTGGGCCTGGCGGAAGACGCGAGTGAGGCGGACGGCGGGGACGGGGCTGCCGTCGGCGAGCAGGTCGCGGAGCACCTCCCCGGCGCCGACGCTCGGCAACTGGTCGACGTCCCCCACGAAGAGCAGGTGGGCGCCCGGTGGCACGGCCTTGACCAGCTTGTTGGCGAGGAGGAGATCGAGCATCGACGCCTCGTCGACCACCACGAGGTCGGCGTCCAGCGGACGGTCCCGGTCGTAGGCCGCGTCGCCGCCGGGCTTGAGCTCCAGCAGCCGGTGGACGGTGGACGCCTCGGCGCCGGTGAGCTCGGCCAGACGCTTTGCGGCGCGGCCGGTCGGGGCCGCGAGCACGACCTTCGCCTTCTTGGCGCGGGCCAGTTCGACGATGGAGCGGACCGTGAAGGACTTGCCGCATCCCGGTCCGCCGGTGAGGACGGCGACCTTCTGGGTGAGCGCGAGTCTGACGGCGGCCTCCTGCTCGGGCGCGAGCTCGGCACCCGTGCGGTGTCCGAGCCAGCCGAGCGCCTTGTCCCAGGCCACGTCCTGGAAGCCGGGCATCCGGTCCTGGTCGGTGCGCAGCAGGCGCAGCAGCTGGGCGGAGAGGGCCAGCTCGGCGCGGTGGAAGGGGACGAGGTAGACGGCGGTGACGGGGTCGCCGCCCTGCGGGTCGGGGACCTTCTCGCGGACCACCCCGGGGTCCGCGCCGTCCTCCTCGGGCTCGGCGGCCAGCTCGGCGAGGCACTCGATGACCAGTCCGGTGTCGACCTGGAGCAGCTTCACCGCGTCGGCGATCAGCTTCTCCTCGGGGAGATAGCAGTGGCCCTGGTCGGTGGCCTGCGACAGGGCGTACTGCAGGCCGGCCTTGGCCCTGTCCGGGCTGTCGTGCGGGATGCCGACGGACTGGGCGATCTTGTCGGCGGTGAGGAAGCCGATGCCCCAGACGTCGGCGGCCAGGCGGTAGGGCTGGTTCTTCACGACGGAGATCGAGGCGTCGCCGTACTTCTTGTAGATGCGCACCGCGATCGACGTCGACACCTCGACGGTCTGGAGGAAGAGCATGACCTCCTTGATCGCCTTCTGTTCCTCCCAGGCGTCGGCGATCTTCTTGGTCCGCTTGGGGCCGAGGCCGGGGACCTCGATGAGCCGCTTGGGCTCCTCCTCGATGATCTGGAGGGTGTCCAGGCCGAAGTGCTGGGTGATGCGGTCGGCGAAGACCGGGCCGATGCCCTTGACCAGGCCCGAGCCGAGGTAGCGCCGGATGCCCTGGACGGTGGCCGGGAGCACGGTCGTGTAGTTCTCCACGTGGAACTGCTTGCCGTACTGGGGGTGGGACCCCCAGCGGCCCTCCATCCGCAGGGACTCCCCGACCTGGGCACCGAGCAGCGCGCCGACGACCGTGAGCAGGTCGCCGGCGCCTCTGCCGGTGTCGACGCGGGCGACCGTGTAGCCGTTCTCCTCGTTGGTGTACGTGATGCGTTCCAGGACGCCTTCGAGGGTGGCGAGGCGGCGTTCGCCGGCCGTGGCATCGGACTGGTTGGGCATGATCCGACGGTACCGGTGGGGTGTGACAGGGCGTGCGGGCTACCGGCCCTTCTTGACCCGTTGCCGTCGCCCTGGGCCCGAACCCGTCGTCGGTACGGGCGTGGTGGGAGGCGAGGACACTCACCGGCCATGTGTTGACCACGCGCTCATCCGAGCGGCCCGAGGACACCATCGGGCCAGATGCTCACGGTGCAGTGGCAGAGGGGGCCGGCCGGCCCGGCGACCGCTCACGGGCGGGCGCGCGTCGCGTCCAGCGCCTCCGGCGACGGCGAGGCACACGGGCGCTCCGCGCGGTCAGAGCCTCGCGAACAGCCCCGCGAGGGGGGCCGGGGCGCGCGCGGGGTCCAGGGCCTCGACGAGGACCCGGCCGTAGTGGATCTTGCGTCCCTTCTTGGTGCCGAAGAACCGGCGGAGCTGCTGCTGCGCGGTGCGGTCCTGCTGGGCGGGCTGGCGGAGGAAGGTCTGGAGGGGGCGCAGGTCGCCCTCCGCCTCGACGAGTTCCTTCACCCGTGTCACACCCAGCGCGCGGATGAGTTCGTCCTCCAGGTCGGCCGCGCAGACGAAGAGGCCGTCCGGCGCCGCGTTCGCCCGCTCCAGGGCCCGGACGTAGTAGCCCTGCTCCCGCTCGTCGCACAGTCCCGTGAGGCGGAGGTCCAGGCCGGACGGTCCGAGGAGGGAGGCGAAGCGGCCGACGCTCATCGCGCCGCCCATCGAGAGGACGCAGATCCCCTCCGCCGCGAGGTCCCGGCCGTGACGCGCGGCCAGCGCGTCGACCGCCGCCGAGTCGCTCGGCCCTTCCAGGAGGACAGCGGTGCGGACCCGCAGTCGCGTCGCCAGCTCACGCGCGGGATCGCCGGGGCCACCGGCCGCCCACGCCGTGACCGCGTCCCGGAACGCCCCCATGTCCGCCATGGAACGAGTCTCCGCCCTGGACGGCCACCTCGGTAGTGATGTACCGATCGTAGACACCCGCACGACACTCCATCATGCGTACCCCACCCATCACCTCTTCGAGTGACACCCCCCGCACCCCAGGACCTCACTCGCTGCGCCCCGAGAGAGCGAGACCCGGCCGCCACGCGGCCGGACGCACACCGCGACACCGCGGCGCGTGGCGCCGCGGTGTCGCGGTGTCGCTGTAATGCGATTCCTCCCGGGGCTCGACCCCCGGGGTTCCCCGCAGGAATGAGCTGAACGGACGCGACGGGCGGAGACTGCGCGAGCTGTGTGCGGGACTGGACATGGCCCGGCGGTCGGTCAGCACGCACCTCGCCCTCCTGGAGGCGGCCGACCTGGTCACCACCGTCCGGCGGGGCCGGGAGAAGCCGCACCGCCTCAACGCCGAACCGGTCGACGCCCTCGCCGAACGCCGGATCAGCCGCTACGACCGCGAGCGGGTACGCACACTCGCCCGACCTCAAGCACACGCTGGAGAACACCGCCATGGACAGCAACGCGTTCGTCTGCACGACCTACATCAAGGCCACGCCGGAACAGCTCTGGCAGGGCCTGACCGACCCCGCCTTCACCCGGCGCTACTGGGGCGTGGAGTTCGTCACCGACTGGACGGCCGGATCGGCCATGGTCTGGCGGGAGCGGGACACCGAGACCGCCGATCCCGGACAGGTCGTGCGCGAAGCGGACCCGTACCGGCGCCTGTCCTACACCTGGCACACCTTCACGCCCGGATGGGCGAAGGCCAACGGGATCGACGACGGGACCCTCGCCGAACTCGCCGCCGAACAGCGGTCGAAGGTCACGTTCGAGATCGAGGACCTCGGCGGCACGGTGAAGCTGACCGTCGTCCACGACGGCTTCGAGCCCGGCAGCACCGCCCGCAAGATGATCCAGCACGGCTGGCCGGCCCTCGTCTCCGGCCTCAAGACCCTGCTGGAGACCGGAGACACGCTGCCGGAGCCCGCGTAGACGGCGCACCGGCCCGGACGGACCGCGCCCTGCGGTTCTGCGGTCTTCGGACGCGGACGCGCGCCGGCTCAGCGGTGCAGGGCGGTCTCCCGCCGCATGTGCGTGAGCTTCTCGGGGTTGCGCACGGCGTAGAGGCCGGTGATGAGGCCGTCGTCGAGACGCACCGCCATCACGCTGTCGAGCGCGCCGTCGAGACGCAGGATCAGGGCCGGGTAACCGTTGACCTGGGCCGGTTCCAGGGACGCGTGGGCGGCCTGTTTGGTCAGACCGCCGACCATGAGGCGGGCCACCTTCTCGGCCCCCGTGAGGGGCCGCAGGATGGCCTGCTTGATGCCGCCGCCGTCGCCCAGCAGGACGACGTCCGGTGCGAGGATGTCGAGCAGGCCCTGGATGTCGCCCATTTCCACCGCCCGCTGGAAGGCGGCGAGCGCGTCACGGGTCTCGGTCGGGGAGACGACCCCGCGCGGCCGGCGCGCCGCGACGTGCGCGCGTGCCCGGTGGGCGGTCTGCCGGACGGCGGCCGGGCTCTTGCCGACGGCCTCGGCGATCTCGTCGTACTCCAGGTCGAAGACCTCGCGCAGCACGAACACCGCCCGCTCGGTCGGCGTGAGCGTCTCCAGGACCAGCATCATGGCCATCGAGACGCTGTCGGCGAGCTCGACGTCCTCGGCCACGTCGGGCGCGGTGAGCAACGGCTCGGGCAGCCAGGAGCCGACGTAGGACTCCTTGCGGCGGCCGAGCGTGCGCAGCCGGGTCAGCGCCTGGCGGGTGGTGACGCGGACCAGGTACGCGCGCCGGTCGCGGACCGCGCCGAGATCGACGCCCGCCCACCGCAGCCAGGTCTCCTGGAGGACGTCCTCCGCGTCGGCTGCCGAGCCGAGCATCTCGTAGGCGACGGTGAAGAGCAGGTTGCGATGGGCCACGAAGGCCTCGGTGGCGGGGTCCGTGGGCCCGTCGCCGTGCCGCTCGGGCGCGGTCGTGCCGCCCTGTGCGTCCTGTGCGTCCTGTGGGTCCTGTGGGTCCTGTGGGTCCTGTGCATGCCCACTGCGCCCACTGCGCCCACCGTGCCCACTGCGCCCGCTGTGCCCGCTCATCACCGGCTGCTCCCGCTTCTTCGCTCCCGACGGTGTCACGCGCACAGGACGCCGGCCGCCGCCGTCGTGTGACATCCCTCGGCGGTGGCTCACGTCACACCGACGCCCCGTCACAGGAACCGGGGCGTCGGCATCTTGTGTGCGTCAGCGCACCACCACGAGTGAGGACGAGGTCATGGACACCCGATTCAACCTGTTCGAGAACGAGGTCGGCAGCCGGTTCGCCAAGCGGTTCGCCGGTGCCGGGCTGGTGGTCCAGCAGTCGTCGCTGCCGAAGTCCACGCAGGAGCTGGTGTCGCTGCGCGCCAGCCAGATCAACGGCTGCGGCCACTGCATCGACATGCACACCAAGGAGGCCGCGGCGGCCGGCGAGAGCGCGGTCCGGCTCCACCTGGTCGCCGCCTGGCGCGAGTCCACCGTGTTCACCGAGGCCGAGCGGGCCGCGCTGGCGCTCGCGGAGGAGGGCACCCGGCTCGCCGACACCCACCAGGGCGTCCGCGACGAGACCTGGGCCCAGGTGCGCGAGCACTACGACGACGACCAGATCGCCGCCCTGGTCTCCCTGGTCGCCCTGATCAACGCGGCCAACCGGCTCGCCGTGATCGTGCACCAGCGGGGCGGCTCCTACGAGGCCGGCATGTTCGCCGCCGCGTTCGACTGACGGCACAGGCCCCGGCCTCTCCCCCGGTACGTGCCCGAGCGCAGACCCCTCCCTGACCGTGCTCCCCGGGCGGGGCCCGCCCTCGCCGGGGCGGGCGTCGCAGCGACGCCCGTCCGGTGCCGTGACCGTCGAGCCGCCCGGCGGTCACCCACCTCCCTCGTCACACGGCCCCCCGGCCTCCTCACACGACCCCCCGACCGGCCCCGCCCTCCCCGCGCCACTCCGGTCACGATTGGGTCTCGGGCGGCTTCCGGCTCTTGCGCCCGCTCCGTGTAATCGTTTCCAATCCTCCTTGTAATCGATTCCACAAGGAGGTGGAACGGCGATGGCGAGCATCAAGGACGTCGCCGCCGAGGCGGGCGTGTCCGTCGCGACGGTCTCTCGCGTCCTCAACGGGCACCCGTCCGTCAGCCCGGACGCACGCACGCGCGTGCTGGCCGCCGTCGAGGCGCTGGGCTACCGCCCGAACGCCGTCGCCCGGTCGCTGCGCACCGCCCAGACCCGCACCCTCGGCCTGGTCATCAGCGACGTGATGAACCCGTACTTCACCGAGCTGGCGCGCTCCGTCGAGGAGGAGGCCCGCGCGCTCGGCTACAGCGTCATCATCGGCAACGCCGACGAGCGGCCCGACCTCCAGGACCACCACGTCACGACGCTGCTGGACCGCCGTATCGACGGGCTCCTCGTCTCCCCCACCGACGGCGGCTCGCCCCGCATGCTGGACGCCGCGCGTGCCGGGACGCCGATGGTGTTCGTCGACCGGTGGATCCCCGGCGTGGACGTGCCCGTCGTCAGGTCGGACGGGCGCGCGGCCGTGCGGGACCTCGTCGCGTACCTGCACCGGCTCGGGCACCGCCGGCTCGCGATCATCGCCGGGCCGGCCGCCACCACGACCGGACGCGAGCGCGTCGACGCCTTCCGCGAGGCGCTCGGCGCGTACGGGCTCCCGCTGCCCGACGCCTACATCGGCCAGGGCGACTTCCAGGCCGGCAGCGGGCGCCGGGTCACCGAGGGCTTCCTCGACCTGCCCGAGCCGCCCGAGGTCGTCTTCGCCGCCGACAACCTGATGGCACTCGGCGCGCTGGACGCCGTACGCGCGCGCGGACTGCGAGTGCCCGAGGACATCGGCCTCGCCGCGTTCGACGACATCCCCTGGTTCGTGCACACCGATCCGCCCGTCACCGCGATCGCCCAGCCCACGGGCGACCTCGGGCGGGCAGCCGTGCGCGCGCTGGTCGACCGCATCGAGGGCCGGACCGGCGAGTCCGTCACCCTGCCGGCGCGGCTCGTCGTGCGCCGCTCGTGCGGCGAGCCGCCGGCACCCGCACAGTCCCCCTCCCCCTC
>NZ_JAGMUE010000630.1:0-823 GCF_019049165.1 Streptomyces sp. AC627_RSS907 | reverse complement strand
GTACCGGTCTGAGTGGGGCTGGTGGCGGGGGGTAGGTGGGTGGTCCGTTCGAGAAGGTGGGACGGGTTGGCCATATGCCGCGTATGCCTGGGTACGCGGGTGTATGGCAGGGTGAGGGAAGGGACTTATCCGTCACATAGGAGGAAATTCATGACTGTCGTCAAGAGTTCGCTGCCCGAGTCGGACCGGAAGACCGTCGGCGACGCGCTTCAGGGTGCGCTGGTGGACCTGGTGGATCTGTCCCTGGTGGCCAAGCAGGTGCACTGGAACGTGATCGGCCCCCGTTTCCGCTCCATCCACCTGCAGCTCGACGATGTGGTGGAATCCGCGCGGACTCACACCGACACCGTCGCCGAGCGCGCCTCCGCGATCGGCGTGAGCCCGGACGGCCGAGCCGAGACCGTCGCCAAGACGAGCGGCATCGAGACCGTCAAGGACGGCTGGATCAAGGACACCGAGGCCGTGCAGATCCTGGTCGGGGCGCTCAACGCGGTCATCGGCCGCATGCGCGAGCGCATCGAGGCCACCGACAAGCCCGACCCGGTGTCGCAGGACATCCTGATCGGCCTGACCGCCGACCTCGAGAAGCACGCGTGGATGTTCCAGGCGGAGGCCGGCTGAGCCGGGTCGGGGCTCGGATTGCCGAAACGAGCCTCTGACCTGCGCGAGCGGGCATTTACTCGCGCTGCCGGGTGTGCTGACACGGTGACGCGTTCCGGGCCGGGGCGGCGGACTCCACGGAATCTCGCGCCTCCACCGGAACGTCGGCGGAATCCGGCGGGCCCTGTCGACACGGGAGCCGGCCTCACAGGTTGTGGGGCCG
>NZ_JAGMUE010000629.1:0-572 GCF_019049165.1 Streptomyces sp. AC627_RSS907 | reverse complement strand
GTGCCGGTCTTCGCCGACGTCGACCCGCTGACGATGGTCATCGACGTGGCCGACGTCGCGCGCCGGCTCACCGCCCGCACCCGGGCGGTCGTGCCGGCGCACACCTTCACCACCATGGCCGACATGCCCGAGGTGACGCGGCTGGCCGCGGCCCACGGGCTGACCGTCATCGAGGACGCGGCCATCGCGCAGGACGCGACGCTGGCCGGGCGCGCCGCGGGCACCTGGGGCCAGCTCGGCCTGTACTCGTTCTTTCCGGCCAAGCCGTTCGGGATGCCGGGCGAGGGCGCCGCCGTCCTGAGCGACGACCCGGAACTCGCCCGCACCGTGCGCGCGCTGCGCGACCACGGCCCAGGGGGCGAGCGCCGCTCCGTACACCACGAGATCGGCCCGCACAGCGGCTTCGACGAGATACAGGCCGGCTTCCAACTCGCCCGGCTGGCGACCCAGGACGCGCGCATCGCGCGCCGGGCGCGGATCAGCGCGTACTACAGCCAGCGGTTCGCGCCGTTGCGTGCGCACGGGCTGAGCGCGCCGGCTCCGGACGCCGAGCAGTGCCACTACGTCTACGC
>NZ_JAGMUE010000628.1:0-602 GCF_019049165.1 Streptomyces sp. AC627_RSS907 | reverse complement strand
GTTCGACGCGGCCCCAGCGGCGCGCCGCGCCCGCTGTTCCCTCGTCATTCCGTAGATATTCGGCCAAGGTTCGGCCGGACGTGGCCTCATCGGCCGCCCGTACGGAGGGCCGGCGCGCGGCCGGGCGCCCTCCGTACGGTCCGAGCGCCCGCGCGGGCCCGGGGCCGCCGGGGCGCTAGGCGCGGGCGGTCACAGCGGCTGGATCTCCGGCGCGCCCAGCCGTGCCGCGTCCGCCGTCAGGTCGTCCGGCTGGCGCTGCGACTCGCGCTCGGCCTCCACCCGCTTCTCGTACCGCTCGACCTCCCGCTCCACCTGCCCCGCGTCCCAGCCAAGGACCGGCGCCATCAGCTCGGCGACCTCGCGGGCGCTGTGCGTGCCGCGGTCGAAGGTCTCGATGGAGATGCGGGTGCGCCGGGTCAGCACGTCGTCCAGGTGGCGGGCGCCCTCGTGGGAGGCGGCGTAGACGATCTCGGCGCGCAGGTAGTCCTCGGCGTGCGGCAGCGGTTCGCCGAGCCGGGGATCGGCGGCGATCATCTCCAGGAGTTCGTCGGCGAGCGAGCCGTACCGGTTCAGCAGGTGCTCGACCCGGGCCACGTGCAGCC
>NZ_JAGMUE010000627.1:0-638 GCF_019049165.1 Streptomyces sp. AC627_RSS907 | reverse complement strand
CCCGGAGATCGCCGACGCCACGTACGTCGAGCCGATCACCCCCGAGTTCGTCGAGAAGATCATCGCCAAGGAGCGCCCCGACGCCCTGCTGCCCACGCTCGGCGGCCAGACCGCGCTGAACACCGCGATCTCGCTGCACGACTCGGGCGTGCTGACCCAGTACGGCGTCGAGCTGATCGGCGCCAACGTCGAGGCCATCAACAAGGGCGAGGACCGCGACCAGTTCAAGGACGTCGTCGCGGCCGTCAACGCCAAGATCGGTCACGGCGAGTCCGCCCGCTCGGTCATCTGCCACTCGATGGACGACGTCCTGGACGGCGTCGAGAAGCTCGGCGGCTACCCGGTCGTGGTCCGCCCCTCCTTCACCATGGGCGGCGCCGGCTCCGGCTTCGCGCACGACGAGGAGGAACTGCGCCGCATCGCCGGCCAGGGCCTGACCCTCTCGCCGACCACCGAGGTACTCCTGGAGGAGTCCATCCTCGGCTGGAAGGAGTACGAGCTGGAGCTGATGCGCGACAGGAACGACAACGTCGTGGTCGTGTGCTCCATCGAGAACTTCGACCCCATGGGCGTGCACACCGGCGACTCGATTACCGTCGCGCCGGCCATGACGCTCACCGACCGCGAGTACCAGACCC
>NZ_JAGMUE010000626.1:0-583 GCF_019049165.1 Streptomyces sp. AC627_RSS907 | reverse complement strand
GCCGCAGCGTCGCCGCCACGGTGCTGGGCCACCTCGCCGAGCGCAACGCCGCCGAGCGCGCCGCCTGGCAGGGTCAGGGTCGGCCGCTGGGCTCCTTCGGCGCGGTGGTGGGCGCCACGCTGGGCGACGCGCTCGCCGCCGCCGGCGGCTCGCTCGCCATCGACGGACCGCTCCTCGCGCCGGGCATCGGCGCCCAGGGCGCGACCCCCGCCGACCTCCCGGCGGTCTTCGGCGACGCGGTGGGGAACGTGGTGCCCAGCGTGAGTCGTGGGGTGCTGCGCCACGGTCCGGATGCCGCCGCGTTGCGCGCCGCGGCGGCCAGAATCGCCGACGACGTGCGGGTAGCCGTGAAATAAGTACCTCAGAACCCGGTGTTTTTGCCCCGAAAAGTCCTGGTCGAGCGAGTCTGACCAGGACTTTTCGTCTGTTCTCGCTGACTGGAGCGGCCGTGGCCGCTAGTCTCCGACGAGAGCACAACGCGCAGGTGTGTTGCGCGTTGCTCACCCTGGTGAGGGGCGACTAGGTTCCTCACCGGTCCGTATCCGACAGTTCGATATCCGAGGTGACGTAGGCGTGGCTCTTC
>NZ_JAGMUE010000625.1:0-671 GCF_019049165.1 Streptomyces sp. AC627_RSS907 | reverse complement strand
GGGAGGCGGTGCGGCGGTGCTCGGCGTTGATACGTCGGGCCTCTTCGAGCTGGTCTTCGAGGATGACGATGCGGCAAGCGGCCTCGATGGGCGTGCCCTGGTCGACGAGTTCCCGGGCCCGGGCGGCGATGCGCAGTTGGTAGCGGGAGTAGCGGCGGTGGCCGCCCTCGGAGCGGAGCGGGGTGATGAGGCGGGCCTCACCGACGGCGCGGAGGAAGCCCTGCGTGGTGCCGAGCAGTTCGGCGGCCCGGCCTATCGTGTAGGCGGGATAGTCGTCGTCATCGAGACGGTCGAACGAGTCATTTGCTGTCATGTACACCTCTTCGCGGAACGCGTGGAGGGGCCCGAGTGCCACACGGCACCCGGGCCCCGAAGGAACAACTACACCATCTGCCGGCCCTGGTACTACGCCGGCCTTCTGTTTCCGCTCACCCGAACTGAATTCTGTCGGGGTCGCGGGGATCGCGGTTGCTTGACCGGAGACCACCTCACTATCGATGTCCTGCGGTACCCGGGCTCAAGTCTCCGCCCGGGCGATCCTGATGGCGCCTCGTCCCTCCGTTCTTCCCTCTGGGATCGATCACTTGCCTACACCTGGTACTGCTGTCCTGCACACTGCTCAGTGGCCTGTGTCAGCACCACTCTCCGGCAGCCAGCCCCGTTGCCCGTCC
>NZ_JAGMUE010000624.1:0-557 GCF_019049165.1 Streptomyces sp. AC627_RSS907 | reverse complement strand
GTACGTGCGGCGGTCCCGTACGACGAGAACGTGGGGTTCGCCGCCATCGGCGTGCTGGCCCTCGTCGCCGCTGCCTGCGGGCACACGCTGTGGCGGCACTACCGGGTACGCAACGGCGCCTGGCGCGCGCTGGGCGACCTGCCCGCCGAGCCGGCCCCAGCACCCACCACCGCGACTCCGGCGATCACGGTCACGGCACCACCCGCGCCGCCCGCGCTGACCGTCCTGCCCGACGAGGTGCCGTACGCGTACGCCCTGCCGGGCCGGGCGGGCTCCGGGCGCGTCGTCGTCTCGGACGCGATGCTGGCCGGGCTCGGCGACCCGGAGCGGCGGGCGCTGGTCGCCCACGAGCGGGCCCACCTGACCGGGCGGCACCACCGCTACCTACTGGCCTCGCGGTTGACCGCGAGCGCCAACCCGTTCCTGCGCCCGCTGTGGACGGCGGTGGCCTTCAGCGCGGAGCGCTGGGCCGACGAGGAGGCGGCGCGCGAGGTGGGCGACCGGCGCGTGGTCGCCACAGCCGTCGGCAAGGCGGCGCTGATCTCCGGGCCCTCACC
>NZ_JAGMUE010000623.1:0-652 GCF_019049165.1 Streptomyces sp. AC627_RSS907 | reverse complement strand
CCCTGAAGGGGTTCAACCTCTTCAACTTCGTCAAGAGCCTGGTGCTGCCGGACGTCGAGCAGTGGAAGAAGTGCTCCCGCGCCGACGCGGAGGGATGCGCGTGGGCGGCGACCGACCTGCCCTGGGGCAAGCTCTTCAAGCCGCTCAAGTTCTTCAAGAAGGCACCGAAGTCCAAGGAACAAGCGCCGCCACGAGGCAGAGACGATTGCGACAGCTTCCTCGCTGGCACGGCCGTACTGCTGGCCAACGGCACCCGCAAGGAGATCGAGGACGTCAGGACCGGCGACCAGGTCACGGTCACCGACCCGCAGACGGGAGAGACGACCACCCGTGAGGTCGTCGCCACGATCGTCACCGAGGACGACAAGTACTTCACGGACCTGACGGTCACCACGGCCGGCGCTACGACCTCCCTCATCGCCACCGACCACCACCCCTTCTGGAGCCCCAGCGAGAACGCGTGGATCGATGCGGGCGACCTGAAGCCCGGCATGACCCTGCGCACCCCGAAGGGTGACACCGTCCAGGTCGAGGCCACCCGCCACTACGAGAAGCGGCAGCGCACCCACAACCTGACCGTGGCGGATGTGCACACGTACTATGTGCTGGCGGGCGCCACGCCGGTCCTTGTCCACAACTCGAACTGCCCGAC
>NZ_JAGMUE010000622.1:0-585 GCF_019049165.1 Streptomyces sp. AC627_RSS907 | reverse complement strand
GTCCGGGCCCCGGACGTGTGCATCACCATGGGCTGCGGCGACGCCTGCCCGGTCTTCCCCGGCAAGCGCTACCTGGACTGGACGCTGGACGACCCGGCCGGCCAGGGCATCGAGGCCGTCCGCCCGATCCGGGACGCGATCAGGGTCCTGGTCGAGGACCTGATCGCGGAGATCGCCCCGGAGCCAGCCCAGGGCCGGGGTTAGCCGGAGCGGGAGGCGTCAGCGGGCAGCGCGGCGCGGGCGGGCGGCGCTCACCAGCAGGGTGTCGACGGCGGACGGGCCCTGCCCGGCGGACGGGAGTGACTCCACCACGACGTCGACCAGCCCCGCCGCGTCCAGCAGCGCCGCCCACCGGTGGGGGCGGAGCACCCAGCGGAACAGGGTGGCCGGCTGTCCGTCCGGCGTACGGGCCGGGATGCGCGCCGGCACCGGCTCGGCCGCGGCCGGCTCGCCGGTGACGTGCCGGGCCAGGGTGGCGAACACCAGCCGCCCACCGGGGCGCAGCGCCGACGCCGCCACGGGCAGCAGGTCGCGCGGGTCGGTGAAGTCGAGCGCGCCGAAGACGCTGTAGAGCACGTCGTACGC
>NZ_JAGMUE010000621.1:0-591 GCF_019049165.1 Streptomyces sp. AC627_RSS907 | reverse complement strand
GCCTGCAGGCCAGCGAGCTGAGCGAGCACGCCTTCTACCCGACCGCGACCATCGACACCAGCATCGCCCCGCCCGGACTGCACCAGGTGTTGCTGCTCGCTCTGGCCGCCCGAGATAGCAGGCGCACGGCCTACATCGAGGTGCTCCGGCCGTGATGCCGGGCAACTCTTCGAGACACGCATCACACGTCTCCTGCGGCACCCGCCTCGCGAGTGAACTTGCCAGGTGGCCCGGGGCCTAGCTCATACCAGTTCCTTCGTCCCCTGAGGCGAAGCGGGCCGTGAAGAGGGTTCGGTGCGCCCTGCGTAGTGCATCGGTGGACCGCGCCTGTGCGTCCTCACCGGTCCGCTCGCTCCAGCCGCAGACGCTGTTAATAGGGCGCGAGCTGTAAAGCTGTCTTCCTGTGATGCTCTCACCGGACCAGCCTTCCGCAGGACCACGACGACTGTTGAGCCAGACGCCAGGCGAATAAATAACATAATCCTCAAATCGGCGTGGAACTGCACTCTTTCGGGGACGTGATCGCTTTAGATGACGCGCCTATCCTTGCATGCACGGTGCTGCGGATTCCCATATGGGAAACGTGTGCAT
>NZ_JAGMUE010000065.1:0-3875 GCF_019049165.1 Streptomyces sp. AC627_RSS907 | reverse complement strand
GGGTTCCGGGTGTTCGGGGAGGTGTCGGGGCATCCGGTGCT
Organism: Streptomyces sp. AC627_RSS907; assembly: GCF_019049165.1. Taxonomy (NCBI): domain Bacteria; kingdom Bacillati; phylum Actinomycetota; class Actinomycetes; order Kitasatosporales; family Streptomycetaceae; genus Streptomyces; species Streptomyces sp. AC627_RSS907. Next base: position 3,834 of record NZ_JAGMUE010000065.1, on the reverse strand, counting down.
GACGTTGGCGTTGGAGCAGTGTGTTCCTGATGCCGGGGTGTTCGGGACGTTGCGGCGGGGTGAGGACGGTCCGGCCGGGCAGATCCGGGCGCTGGGTGAGGCGTGGGTGCGCGGAGCCGACGTCGACTGGCGGACCTGGTTCGACGGTGGCCGCCGACTGCCGGACGCGCCGACCTACCCCTTCCAGCACCGCCGGTACTGGCTCTCCCCGAGCCACGCCGGGCAGACCCCGCCGGCCCGGGACGCGGGGCTGCGCCACACCGTCGGCTGGACGCCCGTGCCGCTCGACGCCGGTACGCGGCTCACCGGACGCTGGCTGGTGGTCACGCCCGACGGTGCCGACCGGGACGTCACCCTGTCGCTGACGGCGGCCGGAGCGGACGTCCTGACCATCGGCGCCGGCGAGGCGGTCCCGCCGGGTGACCTCGCGGGTGTCGTGTCGCTGCTGGCGCTGGATGAGCGACCGCACCCCGACCACCCGGGCGTCTCCCGCGGACTCGCGGACACCGTCGCTCTGATCCAGGCACTGGAAGCGGTGACCGCACCGCTGTGGATCGTCACCAGCGGCGCGGTCACGACCGGTGACGGCGACCCGGTCCGCAGCCCCGCACAGGCCCAGGTCTGGGGCCTCGGCAGGGTGGCGGCACTCGAACACCCCCGGCGGTGGGGCGGACTGGTCGACCTGCCCGAGACGGGAGCGGACGGACTCGCCGCCGTGCTCGGCGGGACAGCCGACGGCGAGGACCAGATCGCGCTGCGCGACGGACGGGCTCTCGGCCGGCGTCTGCGGCCCGCACCGGCAGCCCCCTCCGGTACCGGCTGGCGGCCACGCGGCACCGTACTGGTCACGGGCGGCACCGGTGCGCTGGGCGGGCAGGTGGCCCGCTGGGCGGTGGCCAACGGCGCCACGGGCCTGGTCCTGGCCGGACGCCGGGGGTCGGGCACCGACGGCGCCGAAGCGCTCCGCGCCGAACTGGCCGACTCCGGCGCACAGGTGAGCGTCGTCGCCTGTGACCTGACCGACCGGGACCAGGTGACGGCGCTCGTCGCCGGTCTCCCCGCCGACCTCACCGCGGTCGTGCACGCGGCCGGAGCCGCCCAGGACACGCCCGTCGCCGACCTGACGACGGCCGAGACCGCGGAGGTCATGGGCGCCCGCGTCACCGGCGCGCTCCTCCTGGACGAACTCCTCGCCGAGCAGCCGGGGGACGAGCTCGACGCCTTCGTCGTCTTCTCGTCCGTCGCCGGCGTCTGGGGCACGGCACGCCACCCCGCCCACGCCGCCGCCGACGCCTTCCTCGACGCGTTCGCGGCCTGGCGACGGGACCGGGGCAGGCCGGCCACCGCCATCGCCTGGTCCCCCTGGGCCGGCGGGGGCATCGCCGCCACGGCAGCCGCGGACGGCTCCCTGCTCCGCCTCGGCATCCGCCCGCTCGACCCGGGACGCGCCGTGACCGAACTGGCCACCGCACCGCCCTCGTCGACGGTCGCGGACATCGACTGGGCCCGCTTCCTGCCGGCCTTCTCCCTCACCCGGCCCAGCCGCCTCTTCACCGACCTGGCGGCCACCGCCGGCCAGGCGTCCACGGACCAGGCCGAGGACCCCGATGCCTCCGCCCTGCGCGACCGTCTCGCCGCCCTGCCGGCCGAGGACGCCGACCGCGAACTGGTCGACCTGCTGCGCGACCACATCGCGGCCGTCCTCGGCATTCCCAGCACCGAGAAAATCCCCCCGACCCGCGCTTTCCGGGAAATCGGGTTCGACTCGGTCACGGCCGTCGAGTTGCGCAATCGGATAAAGGCGGCGACCGGGCTACGGCTGCCCGCCACCCTGGTCTTCGACCATCCCACCCCGGCCGCGCTCGCGGCACATCTGCGTATTCAGATGGTCCCGAACAATTCTCGTTCGGTACTCGAAGAACTCGACGACCTGGAACAGCGGATCGTCGGCTCCGCCACGGACACGATCACCGGAACCAAACTCCGCATCAAACTCCGCTCGCTGCTCTCCGCCCTGGAAGCAGCGGGTGGCCAGGCATCCGATCCGGCATCGGAGCCCCCGGCCGGGGACTCCGACGACGAACTGCTGAAGTTCATCGATTCCCAGCTCGGGCGGGCCTGAGCACCCGGTTCCCATAGGGGAGCGCTAGGGGTACCGGGTGGCAATCCGGGACTCCTAGCCTCAACCTGGGCCGCTTTCACAGCCTTCGATTTCGGACGTCGGTCGATTCGACGTGCGTTCGGTCATCCGCAGAGGTGGAACTGAATGGCAACTGAGGAAACCCTCCGCGATTACCTCAAGTTGGTAACCACGGACCTGACCCAGACGCGCCGCCGCCTCACCGAACTCGAAGCGGCCGAGCAGGAGCCGATCGCCATCGTCGCGATGGGCTGCCGGTTCCCCGGCGGCGTGACCTCCCCGCAGGACCTCTGGGAGCTGGTCGACGAGGGCAGGGACGCCATCACCCCGTTCCCCACCGACCGGGGCTGGGAGACCTGGGACACCTCGGTGCCGGACGCCACGGACGGGCGCACCGGCGGGTTCCTGCACGACGCCGGCGACTTCGACCCCGCCTTCTTCGGCATCAGCCCGCGCGAGGCCCTCGCCATGGACCCGCAGCAGCGCGTCCTGCTCGAAGTGGCCTGGGAGACCTTCGAACGGGCCCGGATCGACCCGGCCACCCTGCGCGGCACCCAGGCGGGCGTCTTCGTCGGCGGCAGCTACCTCGGCTACAGCTCCTACGTCGAGGACCTGCCCGAGGGCGTCCTCGGTCACCTGCTCACCGGCACCGCGCCCGCCGTCCTCTCCGGCCGGCTCGCCTACACCTTCGGCCTGGAGGGCCCGGCCGTCACCATCGACACGGCCTGTTCCTCCTCACTGGTCGCCCTGCATGCCGCCTGCCGTGCCCTGCGCGGCCGGGAGTGCTCGATCGCCCTCGTCGGCGGCGTGGCGGTCATGTCGACCCCGGACTCCTTCGGACAGTTCACCAAGCAGGGCGGTCTGGCCGCCGACGGCCGGTGCAAGTCCTTCGCGGAGGGCGCGGACGGCACCAATTGGTCCGAGGGCGTCGGCCTGCTGCTGGTGGAACGCCTCTCCGACGCCCAGCGCCTCGGGCACGAGGTACTGGCGGTGGTGCGGGGCAGCGCCGTCAACCAGGACGGCGCCTCCAACGGCCTCACCGCCCCGAACGGCGGCGCCCAGCAACGCGTCATCCTCCAGGCCCTCGCGTCGGCCGGTCTGTCCCCGGCGGATGTGGACGCGGTGGAGGCGCACGGCACCGGGACCCGGCTCGGCGACCCCATCGAGGCGCAGGCGCTGCTGGCCACGTACGGCCAGGACCGCACGGGCGACCCGCTGTGGCTCGGCTCGCTCAAATCCAACCTCGGGCACGCCCAGGCGGCTGCGGGTGTGGCTGGTGTGATCAAGATGGTGGAGGCGTTGCGGCGTGGGGTGTTGCCGCGGACGTTGCATGTGGATGTGCCGTCGTCGCGGGTGGAGTGGGCGTCGGGTTCGGTGGAGTTGCTGACGGAGGCGCGGGAGTGGCGTGCCGGTGTTGGTGGCCGGGTGCGGCGTGCGGGTGTGTCGTCGTTCGGGATCAGTGGGACGAATGCGCATGTGATCGTGGAGGAGGCGCCTGTTCCGGTTCCGGTGGTGCCGGTGGAGCCGGTGGTGGTGTTGCCGGTGGTGCCGTGGGTGGTGTCGGCGCGGTCCGAGGGTTCGTTGGAGGCGTTGGTCGAGCGGGTGCGGGGGGTGGATGCGGCCGCGCTGGATGTGGGTGTGTCGTTGGCGTCGCGTGCGGTGCTGGAGCGGCGTGCGGTGGTGCTCGGTGATGT
>NZ_JAGMUE010000620.1:0-752 GCF_019049165.1 Streptomyces sp. AC627_RSS907 | reverse complement strand
CTTTCTGCCCGTGGAGCGGCTCGACGTGCGGCTGCCCGGGCCCGACGAGGAGCTGGTCGCGACGCTGGCCGAGGTGGCCAGCTCCCAGGACTGGCGGCCCGTCTCGCGGCTGCTCGCGCACACCGACGCCACGTCCGAGCTGCGCTGGCAGCGGGTGCAGACGCTGGCGGGCGCGGCCGTGCACGAGCTGGCGATCAACCCGGGGCAGGGCGGCGTGTGGCTGCGCACCTGGCGGGTCGAGGCGCCGAAGGACCCGGGCGGTGCCGCGGTGCACGCGGAGTTCCTGGTCCGCCAGGCGTTGCGGGACTCCGGCTCCGAGGACTTCACGATGATCCTGGAGGAGGCCCGTACGGTCTGCGGCGAAGCCGCCCTGCTGGCCCCCGGCGACCCGGTCCCCTACCTCGTCGAGCTGGGCATCGCCCGTGGCCTCGGCTACCGGCAGGCCGACTTCGAGGAGCTGTGGGCCAAGATCCGCGACCGCGCCCCGGCGCACATGGGCGCGCACCTGGCCGCCCTGCACTACTGGTGCGAGAAGTGGCACGGCTCCAAGGAGCTGGCCGACGCCTTCGCGCAGCAGGCGGCGGCCGGGGCCCCGGACAAGAGCCTGCTGCCGGCGCTGCCCCTGTTCGCGGTCTTCGAGCACCTCCCGGAGGCCAACCTGGTGCAGGGCCTGTACCGAAGCGTGGTCGTCACGCGTGCCATCGAGGGCGCCCAGTACGCGCTGCTGCACGCGCCGGCGGACCACCCGGTGG
>NZ_JAGMUE010000619.1:0-703 GCF_019049165.1 Streptomyces sp. AC627_RSS907 | reverse complement strand
GGAATCCGGGGGCTACCTCGATGCACTCGCCGCCGTTGTCGCCGCTGTAGCTGCTCTTGCGCCATGTAGCCGCGCTGAGTTCGGGGGTCTTCACCTTGGTCGTACCTTCCCATCACGTCGCTGATCAGAGTGGCAGTCTCGCTGGCCGATAGCGATTCTGTCCGCAGTAAATCGTATGTCCGTCCGGCGTCCCGGACGACGGTTGGGTCATTGACGAAGTGCCCGCTGTTGACTGACTCGGAGTACAGCACCTCGCGTCCCTGGGGCAGCGTGATGAGCCATAGCGACGTGGTGGGGCGCGCGGTCTCCTTCCGCGTGGCGAGCAGCACTTGGATCACCATGTTCGCCGTGCGCTGGACGTTCAGCAGGTGGGCGCACTGATCACGCATGACGTCCGCCCCGCCCACGACGTTATAGAGCGCGCTCTCTTCGAGCACCACGCGCAGTGGGGGGCCGTCGATGTCAAGGAACCGCTCCTGTCGACTCAGCCGCGCCTGCACACTGTCTTTCACCTGTTCAGGGCTCAGTCCCTTTCGCGTGAACAGTGCCGTGGCGTAGTCCGGCGTCTGTAGCAATCCAGGCACCAACTGCGTCTGCCACACGCGCAGACCGACCGCCCTCGCGTCCATCTCCGCACGTTTCTTGAACCAGTCCGGATGCGCGGGATGGGTGGAGTACCAGTCCACCTTGCCGCACATCTCCA
>NZ_JAGMUE010000618.1:0-623 GCF_019049165.1 Streptomyces sp. AC627_RSS907 | reverse complement strand
CGTCCGCCGTTGCCGCCGTCGGGCCCGCCGAGCGGCTTGAACTTCTCGCGATGCACGGAGGCGCAGCCGTGGCCTCCGTTACCCGCGGCGACATGGAGTTCGACGCGGTCCACGAAGGTGGTCATGGGATGTGCCTCCAGTTACCTGCATACAAAGATGTCTACTGCGTGCTGCCTGGTGGGACAACACGCGAAAGGCGGACCCTCTTCCCGCATCGGGACTCCGTCGGAGTCCGTACGAGAAGGGAGGTCCGCCTCCGCGAAAGAACCGTTACGCGCGGTCCGCCGTGATCAGGGTGATCAGGCGACCGGAACGATGTTCACGACCTTGCGGCCGCGGAAGGTGCCGAACTCCACCGCGCCGGCGTTCAGCGCGAACAGGGTGTCGTCACCGCCGCGCCCGACGCCGGAGCCCGGGTGGAAGTGGGTGCCACGCTGGCGGACCAGGATCTCACCGGCGTTCACGACCTGACCGCCGAAGCGCTTCACGCCGAGCCGCTGAGCGTTGGAGTCGCGACCGTTCCGAGTGGACGATGCGCCCTTCTTGTGTGCCATCTCTCCTCAGTCCCTTACTTCGCGGCCGTCGGGATGCCGGTGACCTTGATCGCCGTGTACTGCTGGCGG
>NZ_JAGMUE010000617.1:0-706 GCF_019049165.1 Streptomyces sp. AC627_RSS907 | reverse complement strand
GGGTGCGAGCCTCATCGTCTACCGCGGTCCTGACGGGATTTGAACCCGCGGCCTCCACCTTGACAGGGTGGCGAGCACTCCAAACTGCTCCACAGGACCAAGCTTTCGCGCCGTGTTGTGCTTGTCCGGCCGCGAGAAGAGACTCTACAGCAGGTCAGGGGGTGGGGTCGAACCGCGCTCCCGGGCCGCCCCCGCCGGGGCCCCGAGGCCCAGGGAGGCGGCTGTCCGGGCAGCGGGGTCAGGGAGCGGCGGCGGTCACGGCCTTCACGATCCGCTTGTCGGAGATCGGGTACGCCGTGCCCAGGGCATGGGCGAAGTAGCTGACCCGCAGCTCCTCGATCATCCAGCGGATCTCCAGCGCCTCCCGGGGCACGGGCCGGCCCGGGTGCTTGAGCTCAAGCTGTTCCAGCAGCCACAGGTACTCGTCGCGCATGTCGTGCACCTTCGCCATCCGGGCGCGGTCCCGCTCGGCGTTGTGCGGCAGTTGCTGGAGACGGCGGTCGACGGCCACCAGGTAGCGCATCAGGTCGGGCAGCCGCCGTACGCCGTGCTCGGTGACGAAGCCCGGCTTGATCAGCGCGGCGAGCTGCTCCCTGATGTCGGCCAACGACGGCGCGAGGACCACGCTCGTGGTGGCCTTCAGCCGGCGCTCGCACGCCTGCCAGGCGGCCAGCACCTCGCGGACCTTGCGGATGGTGTCCATCGT
>NZ_JAGMUE010000616.1:0-607 GCF_019049165.1 Streptomyces sp. AC627_RSS907 | reverse complement strand
CCACCGGCCCGCCCCGGCCCCGCGCGCGGCCCGGCCGCGGGGCCCGTTCCCGGGCGTCGGACGTGCCCGCATCGCCCCCGCCCGTGGCCACGGCCACCGCGCCGTCCGCGCCCACCGCCCCGACCGTGATATCCGTCACCGCCGCGCCCGGGGTCAGCCCTCGGCGGCCCCGGGCTCCTTCCGCACCGGCTTCTTCGCCGGCCCCTTCGGCGCCTTCCCCGCTGCCTCGCCCGAGGACGTCGCGGGCGCCTCCGCCACGGCCCCCTCCGGTGCGGAGCCAGGCGTCGCCGCCTCGGCCGTCGCCGCCTTCGCGGGCACCTTCTCCGCCGTCGTGGCTGACTTCGCCGCCGTTGTGGTCGGCTCCGCCGCCGTCGTGGTCGACTTCGTCGCCGGGGCCGCCGCGCTCGGTGCCTGCGTGCGGACGACCTTGCCGCCGTCTGCTGTGACCTCGGCCAGCGCGGCGTCGCCCGGCTTGAGGTCCTCGTGGTTCTCGGGGTGGTGGCACGCCACCTGGTGGCCCGTCTTCAGCGCGAGCAGCGGCGGCTCCTCCACCGTGCACACCACCGTGGCCTTCCAGCACCGGGTGTGGAACCGGCAGCCGCTGGGC
>NZ_JAGMUE010000615.1:0-563 GCF_019049165.1 Streptomyces sp. AC627_RSS907 | reverse complement strand
GCGCAGGGTGCCGCCACCTATCCCGGCCGTGGCCGGGCCAGTTCAGTAACGTCAGCCTCTGCGATCACTATGACACCACGCCTTCGACGGTGTAACGCCTCGATGAAGTCCCCTCGACCCACCGTCCGGGTACGCCCGTAATGCACGCTTTCCGCTGGCGAGAAGCGTTCCCTCGGCTGGCGGGAACGCGCCGGCCCCACACGGGCCCGGGCGGCGGCGGGAGCGCGTCGCCCCCGCCGCCGCCCGGTGCCGCCCGCCGCCGCCCGGCTTCGCCGTCCAAGCCGGACGGGCGGCCGGCCGTGTGGTCCTCGCGGGTCGGTCGGGGTCAGCCAACGGCCAGGTTGGCGAAGGCCGCGACGTCCTCGGCGATGGCCGCCACCACCCGCTCCTGCTGCGGGGTGATGAAGAAGTGACCGCCGGGGAAGGTACGGAAGGTGAAGCCGCCGTCGGTCAGCTTCGACCACGCCTGGGCCTCGTCCAGGTTGACCCGCGGGTCCGACTCGCCGGTGAGCACGCTGATCGGGCAGTGCAGCACCGGCGCGCTGCCGTCCACGTCGCACCGG
>NZ_JAGMUE010000614.1:0-590 GCF_019049165.1 Streptomyces sp. AC627_RSS907 | reverse complement strand
GCGCAACGGAGTTCGGCCACTACACACAGGCGTATGCGGGCGGTAAGGCGGTGGCCGCGATCGTGCCGCCCATGCCGGGCGCCGAGGAGCGGTCCGCGTGGTGCCTGTACTTCGCGTCGGACGACGCGGCGGCGACCGCCGAGGCGATCCGGGCGGCCGGCGGCGAGGTGGTGATGGGGCCGATGCGGGTCAGCGAGTTCGGCACGATGGTGATCGCCCGCGACCCGAGCGGGGTCGCCTTCGGCGTCTGGGAGGCGGGCCAGCACAAGGGGTTCGAGAAGGTCGCCGAGCCCGGCGCGTACTGCTGGGCCGAGGTGTACACGCGCCAGCCGCGGCAGTCCGACGCGTTCTTCGCCGCTGTCTTCCCCTACCGCGCGCAGCAGATGGACGACGAGCAGATGGACTTCAGGCTCTTCAGCCTCGCCGACGGGCCGGTGCTCGGCCGGCTGGCGATGGGCGAGGACTTCCCGGCGGAGGTGCCCTCGCACCTCCAGGTCTACTTCGCCGTGGACGACTGCGACGCGGCCGTGGCCCGGGCGACCGCCGGCGGCGGCCAGGCGCACTTCGGCCCGATGGACACCCCGTATGGC
>NZ_JAGMUE010000613.1:0-544 GCF_019049165.1 Streptomyces sp. AC627_RSS907 | reverse complement strand
CTACGAATGGGCCCGCGCGCTCGGCGCGCGGAACGCGGCGCCCTCCGGGGGCGTGCCCCCACAACCGGGCGCACGACGGGCGCACGAGGCACCCGCCAGCGCCACCCGGCAGCCGCCCGGCACGCCCTCCGAGGCGCACCCGCGAGCCCCGCGAACGGTGGCGTCCGACGCCTACGGCCTCCCGGGCCCTGGCGACCCGCCCTGCGACGCCGCAACGCTCGCCGAGGCCGCCGCGCTGGGCCCGGACACCTATCCGACCCGCGCGCTGTACGGCAGCTACCTCGCCTGGGCCTTCGGGCGCATCGTCGCCGGCGCCCCGGCGAGGGTCACCGTCCGCGTGCACGCCGGGCGGGCCGTGGCGTTGGACGACGGGGCGGCGGGCACCCAGACCGTGACGCTGGAGGACGGCGGCCGGCTCGAAGGGTTGGACGCGGTCGTGCTGGCCCAGGGCCACCTCCCCGTCGAGCCGTCGCCGGCGCAGGCGCGGCTGGCCGACTTCGCCGCCGGGCACGGCCTGGTGTACGTACCGCCGGCCAACCCGGCC
>NZ_JAGMUE010000612.1:0-569 GCF_019049165.1 Streptomyces sp. AC627_RSS907 | reverse complement strand
GCGCGAGACAGCATGTGAGGCCCGGCTGCCAGTACCGTTCACAGTGTCCACAGAACGGAGACGAGCCATGCCTCACTGGTCCGACTACAGCAACGGCGAGCGCATCAAGATCCTCCGCGGTTCCGAACTCAACCAAGCCGCCCTCGCCGAACTGACCGGTCTCTCGATCGCCACCATCCAGGCGGCGGAACAGGACAAGCGCCTTTCGTTGCCGACCCTGCTCAGGATCGCCGGAGCGCTCGGCGTTGACACGTCCGTCGTCCTCGGTCAGCAGGAGCCGCGCCGGGCGCTCGGGCAGGACGACCGGGCCATGATGCGCGCGCTGTCGCACGCCGTGCACGACACGGCGGCGGGCCTGGCCCCGTCCGTCGAGGCCCCCACCACCGCCGAACTCGGCAAGGCCACCCGACACGCGTGGGAGCTGTACTGGCAGGGTCGGTACGCCGAGGTAGGGGCGGTCGCCGCGCCCCTTTTGCGGTCCGCCGCCGCGCGACTGCACGAGCAACCCTCCGACGCGCGGGCCGAGGCGTGGGGCATCGTGGCCGACGCCTACCGCATCAGCGCCTACG
>NZ_JAGMUE010000611.1:0-591 GCF_019049165.1 Streptomyces sp. AC627_RSS907 | reverse complement strand
GATGAGGTGTCCGCCGCCGCCGCTGGCACGGGCTGAGCCACTGGCGGGGGCGGTGCCAGCAGCGCCGTACGGATGGCCAGCACTTCGAACGAGGCCGGGCGGCCGAAGACCGCGAGCACCCCGCCCGGCCGCGGGCCGGCACTGTGCACGCTCGCCTGGAGCCGCACGGCCGCGGCCCGGTCGTAGTGGATCAACCGGGCCAGGAAGGCGGCGAGGTCGGCCGCCTCCCTGGCGTCGGCGAAGTGCAGCGCTGGCGCCGTCATGCGGCGACGGCCTCCTCCGACTCGTCGTCGCGCTTGCGCCTGCCCTTGGCCGGCGCCTCCTCCAGGTACGCCGTGAGGAACCGCTCCTCCACCGGCGTGAGCCGCCGGGGGCGACCGGCGTCCAGGTCGTACGGAACGACGACGGTGGAGGCTCGCACGTACACGGCTTCCTCGTCCTTGACCTCGTACGAGAGGGTCAGCGACGCGGCGCCGATCTTCGTCACCCAGGTCTCGACGAGCACCGGCTCGTGCCGGTGCACGAGCGGCTTGCGGTAGTCGATCTCGTGTCGGGCCACCACGGAACCACCCGAGAACGCGTCACCCTCGG
>NZ_JAGMUE010000610.1:0-549 GCF_019049165.1 Streptomyces sp. AC627_RSS907 | reverse complement strand
CCGCGCGGGAGAGCACGGCCGTCCTCGTGCGTGTCGCGCTGTGGGGCACGGCGCTGTTCGCGGCGGGCTTCCTGCCCGTGATCGGGCAGACCGCGATCCCCGCCATCGGCTTCTGCGTCTCCGGCTTCTTCCTCACCGAGGAACTGGCCGCCGTCGCCCTCGCCCGCCGTCGGGTCCCGCTCGCCGAACGGCTGCGGCTGCTGCGCTCCCGCAAGCTGCTCGTCCTCGGCTTCGGCGTGCCGCTGACCCTGCTCTTCCTGGTGCCGCTGGCCGCCGTGATCGTGATGCCGGGCGCCGTGGCCGGGGCGACGCTGCTCGCCCGCGACCTGCTCGGCGAACCGACCTCCGAGGACGGACCGGCCCCGGGCGAGGCAGCGGCGGGTACGGGCGGCGCCGATACGGGCGGTACGGGCACGGGCGCGCCGCACGGCCCCGGCGGACCCACCCCGTACGGCTGAGTCGCGCGGCGCGTTCGGGTCACACGACATGACCCGTACGGCTGACCCTGCCGCGCCGCCCCGCGCTGACCCGGTACGGGTGGCGCGGCAG
>NZ_JAGMUE010000609.1:704-1361 GCF_019049165.1 Streptomyces sp. AC627_RSS907 | reverse complement strand
TATCGCGGTTCTGTTATTCGCGAGTAACGACTTATTCATTATTGAACGGCCTTTGTGGTGTGGCGCACAACGGGCCCCAAGTGGGTCTTGGAAAAAGCGCCGTTGGGCTATCTGTGAACACCCATCGATGGTGGCTCAGGCGCCTTCTGGCCGCCTAATGTTGAAGTGTCGGAACGCGAGAGATCGACGTTCTGAATTCCCCTCAGAAGCCCGAGAAAGGTGTCCATAAATGTCGACCGCCACCAAGCAGGAGCAGCTCGACGAGATCCGCGAAATCGTCGCGGAGGTGCTGGAGCTTGAGCCCGAGGAGATCTCGGAGACCAGCCACTTCATCGAGGAGCACGAGGCCGACTCGCTGCGCGCGATCGAGATCCTCGCCCGCCTGGAGAAGAAGTACAAGGTGGAGATCCCGCAGTCGGAGCTCCCCAAGATGATCAACCTCACCGAGGTCTACAACGTGCTCGCCGAGCACGCTGGTTGGCAGGGCTGAGCCTCATGTCACTCCGACGGGTAGTCATCACCGGCCTGGGGCCCGTGTCGAGCATCGGGATCGGGGCGTCCGCGTACAGCGAGGGGCTGCGCGAAGGCGTCAACGGCGTCTCGCCGATCGCCTGCTTCGACCCCACCGGATTCCCCTACATCATGGCCGGCGAAGTC
>NZ_JAGMUE010000609.1:0-557 GCF_019049165.1 Streptomyces sp. AC627_RSS907 | reverse complement strand
TTCGCGGCGTCCGCGGCCCGCCTCGCGGTCGCGGACGCCGGGATCGACGAAGACGAACTGGCCGCCTCCCGCGCCGGATCGAGCATGGGCACCACCGGTGGCGAGTCGCAGGTGCTGGAGAAGCTCACCGAGGACTCGCTGACGGCGGGCATGGGCGGCCTGGACGCGGGTCTGATCCGCCAGGTCTCCAGCGCCCGGCTGTCCCAGGCGGTCAACCGCGAACTGCGCCTGACCGGCGACGCCGTGACCCTGTCCACCGCCTGTTCGGCCAGCAACTACGCGCTCGGTTACGCGTACGACCTGATCCGCACCGGCGAGGCGGACTACATGATCGCCGGTGGCGCGGACTCGGTCGGCCGCTGGTCGCACGCCGGGTTCTACCGGCTCGGCGCGCTCACCGAGAAGGCGTGCTCGCCGTTCGACGCCAACCGCTCCGGCATCATCACCGGTGAGGGCGGCGCGGCGATGTTCCTGGAGTCGCTGGAGTCGGCCCAGGCGCGCGGCGCGCACATCCACGCCGAGGTGCTCGGCTACGGGCTCAACTGCGACGCCAACCG
>NZ_JAGMUE010000608.1:0-598 GCF_019049165.1 Streptomyces sp. AC627_RSS907 | reverse complement strand
CCTACAACGAACCCGGCACGCTGACTAAGGTCACCGACAAGAACAAGGGCACCATCACTGTCGACCAGCACGATAAGGGCGAGGAGCACAAGGGCTTCAAGCTGACCGAGACCCGCTCCGGCCGCTGGATCGACCTGGTCAAGTCGTATCCCAACCAGTGGCAGGCCAAGGACCACACCGGCCGGACGGCCGTCTTCGACCTCGACCCGGCCGGCAACCTGGTGCGCACCGCCGACACCGAGGGTAAGGCCACCGCCTTCGCGTACGACGGCGACGGACGCATCACCAAGATCACCACGCCGGAGGGGCGGGTGACGGTCTTCACCTACGACGAGCAGAACCGCGTCCGCTCGATGCTGCGGGCCACCGCGTTCAACGGCTCCGGGCACACCGGCCCGACCTACACCTACGCGTACTCGAACACCACCGACCCCAGGGCGGCGGGGACGACCACGGTCACCGACCCGGAGAACCACGCCACCAAGTACGAGCACGACAAGGACGGCCGGGTTACCAAGACCACCGACGCCCTGAACCGCAACCGCTCCACGACCTTCGACGCCAACCACAACATCCAGACGGCGACCGACGCCATGTG
>NZ_JAGMUE010000607.1:0-797 GCF_019049165.1 Streptomyces sp. AC627_RSS907 | reverse complement strand
CCGTGCGCCACCTGATCTCGTGGGACGACTACGACCGGTTCCGCAAGGTGCCCGCGGGCGTGCCCGGCGTGGACGAGTCGTGGGCCGAGCACATCGGCCGCCCGCTCACCGCCGTCCCGGCCCCGGCCGGCTCCCCGCACCCGAACTGGGCCGAGCACTTCAAGGCCGCGATGGCCGACGCGCTGGCCGAGCTGGGCGTGGAGTACGACGGGATCAGCCAGACCGAGCAGTACACCTCGGGCGTCTACCGCGACCAGGTGCTGCACGCCATGAAGCACCGCGGCGACATCGACGCGATCCTCGCGCAGTACCGCACGAAGAAGGCGCCGCCGAAGAAGTCGCAGAAGCCGCTCGACGAGGCGGAGCTGGAAGCCGCCGAGGGCTCCGGCGCCGCGGCCGAGGACGACGGGGCCACCACGGCCGGGTACTTCCCGTACAAGCCGTACTGCGGCGACTGCGGCAAGGACCTGACCACCGTCACGGCGTACGACGACGAGACCACCGAGCTGACGTACACCTGCTCGGCGTGCGGCTTCGGCGAGACCGTGCGGCTGAGCGAGTTCCACCGCGGCAAGCTGGTCTGGAAGGTGGACTGGCCGATGCGGTGGGCGTACGAAGGCGTCGTCTTCGAGCCGTCGGGCGTCGACCACTCGTCGCCCGGCTCGTCGTTCCAGGTCGGCGGGCAGATCGTGGGCATCTTCGGCGGCGAGCAGCCGATCGGGCCGATGTACGCGTTCGTCGGCATCTCCGGGATGGCCAAGATGTCCTCCTCGCGCAGCGGCGTGCCGACCCCGGCC
>NZ_JAGMUE010000606.1:0-574 GCF_019049165.1 Streptomyces sp. AC627_RSS907 | reverse complement strand
GCGTGGCTGCGCGTGGGAGCCGAACTCGGCGATCGGCTGGTCGCCCTCTCCGGCCGCCAGGACCTCCTCGTCACCTGCCGCCCCGGCACGCGCAGCGGCGCACCGGCCGCGTTCTTCCCCACCCTGGGCGAGGTCGAGTTCGACGCCGGCCTCTTCGCCCCGCTGAAGCCCCACGAGATCCATCCGCGGATCGTGGGCGACGAGGAGCGGTATCCCGCTGCTTGGGGAGTGTTCGTCCACGAGGCCGCGCACGCGGCCCACTCCGTCTGGACGAAGCCTGCCGGAGCGGACCCCCGTGTCGTTGAGGCCGCGCTCCTGCTGGAGGAGAGCCGTGTCGAAGGCGCACACCTGATTACGCGGCCCACAGACCGCACGTACCTGCGCACCAGTGCCCGAACCCTGGTCATGCCCGACATCGCCCACCCCACTTTCCAGGGCATCGAGCACGCCGCCGCCGTGGCGGCCCTGGTCCTCGGCCGCCGTGATGTCGGCATCCTGGACGCCAGCGACACGCGGGCCGTCGCCGATCTGTGCGAAAAGGTGCTGGGCGCAGACCTGCTGGCCACACTCACCC
>NZ_JAGMUE010000605.1:0-672 GCF_019049165.1 Streptomyces sp. AC627_RSS907 | reverse complement strand
GGGTACGGGCTGGGGCAGCGGGCTGCGGGACGGTAGGAAGCGGGACGGTGGGAGGCGGGTGTTCCGGTTGCAGTCCTTTTCGCCTGGTAGACCCGTTTGGTTCATCAACGGGGGTTAGCTTGCCCGGCAGCGACCCCCCGGGTCGCGGCGTCCCTCCCCCGTGTCCCCGCAGGAGTTCCCATGCGTCGTCATCTCTCCGTGCCGGTGGCCGTCGCCGTGCTGGCCGCCGCCGTCCCCGCGCTCACCGGCAGCAGCCCGGCCACCGCGCGCTCCGGCGACGCGGCGCCCGGCCACGCCCGGTCGAAGCCGCTGGTGATCGCGCACCGCGCGGGCACGGCCGACGCCCCGGAGAACACGCTGGTGGCCATCCGTACGTCCCTGCGGGCCGGGGCCGACGGGCAGTGGCTGAGCGTCCAGGCGACCCGGGACGGCGTTCCCGTGCTGTACCGGCCCACGGACCTCTCGTCACTCACCGACGGCTCCGGGGCCGTCGCGGACCACCGGTTGCGCGACCTGGCCCCGTTGAACGCGGGGTACCACTTCAAGGACGAGCGGGGCGGGTACCCGTACCGCGCGCGTCCGGTGCGCATTCCGACGCTGGCCGCCGCGTTGGACGCCGTCCCCGCGGGCAAGCAGGTCTACCTCGATCTGAAGCAGGCGCCGGCCCGGCAC
>NZ_JAGMUE010000604.1:0-726 GCF_019049165.1 Streptomyces sp. AC627_RSS907 | reverse complement strand
AGTCGGGTCCGTGGGGGTGCGGCCTTCCTAGCGTGGTGGGCGTAAGGGAAGGAGACCGAGGTGCTGGACCGGCTGAACCAGGCCCTGGAACACATCGAGGCGCACCTCGACCAGCGGATCGAGATGGCCGACCTGGCGCGGATCGCGGTGACGTCGGAGTACCACTTCCGGCGGCTGTTCTCCGCGCTGGCCGGGATGCCGCTGTCGGAGTACGTCCGGCGCAGGCGGCTGACCGTCGCGGGCGCCGAGGTGCTCGCCGGCGAGCGGACGCTCCTGGAGATCGCGGTGCGCTACGGCTACGGCTCGGGGGAGGCGTTCGCGCGGGCCTTCCGGGCCGTGCACGGCGTGGGCCCGGGCGAGGCGCGGCGCGATGGCGCGCCGCTGTGTTCGCAGCCTCGGATCTCCTTCCGGCTGACCGTCGAAGGGAGTAGCAGCATGCGATACCGAGTGGTGGAGAAGGAGCGGTTCCACGTCGTGGGCAGGAAGGCCCGGGTGCCGCTCGTCCACGAGGGCGCGAACCCGGCGATCGCGGAGTTCATCCGCGGCATCGACCGAAAGACGCTGGGGCGTATCACCGCCCTGTCCGACCAGGAGCCGCGCGGCGTGGTCGGGGTCAGCCACAACCTCGACCCGAGCCGGGCCGAGGGGACGGAGCTGGACTACTACCACGCCGTCGTGACCGGGGCCGACGCCCCCGCTGACCTGGACGCGTTGGAGGTGCCGGCC
>NZ_JAGMUE010000603.1:0-666 GCF_019049165.1 Streptomyces sp. AC627_RSS907 | reverse complement strand
GGGGAGAGCGAAGTCAGCCAGCCGACCACGTTCTCGAGGTCGCCGTCGCCGGAGTGGATCCGGCCGTGGCCCTCCAGCCACACGTACAGGTCCGGGCTGTCGCTGTACGGGGCCAGCGCCCGCTGCAGCGCGGCCAGCAGGAATCCCTGGGCGCTGATGTCGTGCAGCCTGCGGACGTCGTTGCGCAGGTACGCCGCGGCCCGGGGCGACAGCCGGTGGCTGACGCGGATCCGATGACCGGCTCCGGCCGCGGGCCCGGCCGTGCCGGCACCGGAGAGCACCGGTGTCGACGCCTTGGCGAGCGTCTCCCAGTGGGTCTCCAGGGCGGGTTCGGCGACGGCCCGGGACGGTATGCCGGGTGCCGCGCCGTCGGGCAGGGCCCGCCCGTCCCGCAGCGCCCGGTAACCGCGCTCGATGTCGTCGGCGAGGATCTGCCAGGACACCGCGTCAACGATCAGGTGATGGGCGATCAGATAGAGCCAGCTACGGGTGCCGGCCGGGTCGTGGACGATCGCGAAGTCCGCCAGTCGGCCGCCGGCGAGGTCGATGCGCCGGTGCAGGCCGCGCAGGACGGTGTCGAGGCGTTCGGCCGACGGCAGGTCGCCGTCCGGCACCGTGTGCTCGCGCACCAGGTCGGCGTCCGAACGCCTCGACACCGTCCTGCGC